>NZ_CAXAVM010000008.1:0-74371 GCF_963972345.1 uncultured Gimesia sp.
AACCAGTGGACCGTTTTTTACCTGCGTTCTGCCGATGCCACTGCGACCGCCAAAATGCTGGAAAGCCTGTTTCCCAGCAGTTCTGTCTCCGACATGGATGCGGGTTCCGGGATGTTCAGCGGTATCTCCAATATCGGTGGCAGCCTGATGGATGCTACTGGGCTCTCCACGCTGGGGATGGGACCTCAGACATTACGCATTATTCCGGAAGTCCGATCCAATGCACTTTACGTGACTGGGCCCTCCGATAAAGTCCGCTCTGTGGAACAGATGCTGAAAGTCCTGGATACCTCGGAACTGCCCGCTTCACTGCGAGATCGTTCCCCCGGAATTATTCCCGTCGAATATGCTTCAGTCACAGAAGTAGGTAACATCGTCAAAGAACTTTACAAAGATTACCTGCAGCCACCTCAACAGCAGAACAATTCCCGCAGAGGCGGCAATCCATTCGCCGCCATGATGGGAGGAGGCTCACAAGGTGGCGCGAGTGCTCAACCTGCAGAAGCCCGACTTGCTGTCAGCGTAGATGAAAATGCCAATCAACTGCTCGTCTCTGCCAGCGATTCCCTGTTCCAGGAAATTGAATCACTGGTCCGTGAACTGGACTACTCTGCAAAAATGTCACGAAAGTCGGTACAGGTCATCACTTTGAACAATGGAAACTCCGCTCTGATCCAGAACGCTCTGACTTCACTGTTACCCAATGTCACTGTGAGTACAACCGGTGATACACGCAAGAAAACAGCCGACCCGACACCTGATTCACCCTCTCAGTCTACCTCCCCCTCAAGTTCTGGTGATCGTGGTGAAGAAATCCGTAATTTCTTCGAACAGCGAATGCGCGAACGTATGGGATCCGGTTCTTCCGGCGGGGATTCAAGTCGCAGCAGTTCGCCTTTCAGCGGTCGCAGCTCACGCGGTTTTCGTTTCCCGGGCAGCGATGGTGGCAGCTCACGTGGCGGCGGCGGTCGCTCCAGCCGTAGTCGTGGTCGCTGAGACAACAATACAACATCCATCCCAATCTTCTGATATCAAACCATTGAGTCAACTCCATGGAAATCGGTGAAATTCTCCAAAGACGTGGCATCCTTGATGAACGCCAACTGCTCATGGCACAGCAGTCGGCGAATGGAGATCGTCTGGACCGGGTTGTCAGGGAAATGGGACTGGCTTCAGAGGAAGACCTGCTCAAAGCGTTCGCAGATGAACTGGGCATGAAATACTTTGAGCTCAAAGATTATCAGGTCGACAAGGAACTGCTGGCCCTGTTCCCCGCGACACCCATTTTTCGTAACGCCCTGCTCCCGCTGCAGCGTGATAACGGTCGCGTGCTGGTCGCTTCGGCAGATCCATTTGATTTTGAAGCCATCGATGAACTCAGTTCTCTCTCTGGTTTCAATCTTGAGCTGGTGCTGGCATTACACGATGATGTGGTGGAACTGATCAAGGAAAATCTGGGAGTCGGCGGCGATACGATTAATGAACTCGTTTCCCAACGCGCTGCGGAAGATGGCGTCGAACTCCTGGAAGAAGTTTCCGAGGAACATGGCGAACTGGCCGACATGGCGCAGACCGCTTCCGTAATTCGCCTCGTCAATGAACTGCTGATCGAAGCACTGCAACAGCAGGCCAGTGACGTGCACATTGAACCTCACGAAACCGGGCTGGTAATCCGTTATCGGGTTGACGGTCTGCTGCGGGTACAGTCGGTCCCTCCGGAAATCAATCATTTTTATTCGGCAATTATCACGCGACTCAAAATCATGTCGCACCTGAATATTGCGGAAAAGCGACTGCCCCAGGATGGACGCATCAAACTCCGTATCACCGGCCGGGAAATCGATGTCCGTGTTTCGATCATTCCCATGATCTACGGCGAAGGCATCGTCATGCGTCTGCTCGATAAAGAACGCATGGTATTTCGCCTGGACAATGTCGGCCTGAACCCTGAATTGTTGAAAACATTTCGCGAGATGATCCAACTGCCTCACGGTATCATTCTGGTAACCGGGCCGACAGGCAGTGGTAAAACTTCGACTCTCTACAGCGCCTTAAACGAAATCAAAAACCCGGAAACCAAGATCATCACCGTGGAAGACCCGGTAGAATATCACAGTGAAGGCATCAGCCAGATTCAGGTGAATTCCAAAATCGGGTTGACCTTCGCCGCGGGACTCCGCAGTATTTTACGCCACGACCCCGACATTGTACTCATCGGTGAAATTCGAGACGGCGAAACAGCCAACAGCGCAATCCAGGCTTCGTTAACAGGTCACCTCGTATTCAGCACCCTGCACACCAACGATTCTCCCGGTGCCTTCACACGCCTGATCGATATGGGTGTGGAATCCTATCTGGTCGCCAGCACGGTCGAAGCCGTCCTGGCACAACGACTGGTACGCGTGCTCTGCAAGCACTGCAAACGACCTTACGAACCGCATCCGGATAAAATCCCACCCGACTTCCCTGTTCAAAACATCAAAGAACTCTGGGAGCCGGTCGGCTGTCGCCACTGTCGTGAAATGGGATACTCGGGACGAATCGGGATTTTGGAACTGCTCGTCAATGATGCCGTTATTAGACGGCTCTGTACCGAGCATGCCAGCTCCGGACAAATCCGTGACTATGCCCGCAAAAATGGCTGGCAGACGTTAAGAGATGCAGGCTGGCAGAAAGTCCTGGAGGGAGTGACATCCATTGATGAAATCCTCCGCGTGACCAAAGGTGATATTTAAGCGAAATACGTATTTCAGTAATTAAAGTTGTGATAAGCAAACGCTACCAGAGTTAGAACCATGCCGGATTTTCAATACATCGCACGCGAAGCAACGGGCCGCCAGGTCACGGGGATTCTGTCGGCATCCAATCAGCAGGATGCCTTGAATTCACTGGCCGCGCGCAGCCTGTTTCCCGTGAAAGTGGATCTGGCAGATCAGGCGAAAGCGCAGCTGAAACATTCAGGCCGTCGTGTTCGCGCTCGATATCTTTCTATCTTTTACACACAACTGGCAGACCTGCTCAAATCGGGTGTCCCGCTGCTGCGTTCTCTGGAACTGTTAAATAAACAGTCAACGAATCCTTCTCTCAAACAGGTACTGGAAGAAGTGCGTGCAGAAGTCGCCGACGGAACCCGGTTAGCTGTCGCGATGGGACAGCATCCGAAAGTTTTTTCCGAACTCGCAGTCAGCATGGTCCGCGCCGGCGAAGAAGGCAGTTTTCTGGAAGACGTACTCAAGCGTATCGCCAGCTTCACCGACCATCAGGAAGAACTGAAAAATCGCGTTGTGGGCGCCATGATTTACCCCGCCTTCCTCACTACGTTTGGAACCGTTATCGTCAGTTTTCTGCTGGTTTACTTTGTACCCAAATTTGAACCGATTTTTGCACGCATGTCAGAACGGGGCGAACTTCCCTGGGCTACCACGACCCTGCTGGGGTTCAGTGCATTTATGCAATCTTACTGGTTTATCATATTTTTCTCGATCGGAATGGCGGTTGTCGCGGTTTATAAATATATCGAAACAACAGAAGGTCGATACAAATTCGATCAGTTCCGCCTGACAGCCTATGGGCTGGGGGACGTGGTCCGCAGCCTGGCGATTGCCCGCTTCTGCCGCATCCTGGGAACACTGCTCGCCAATGGTGTCCCCATTCTGCAGTCGCTCCGAATCGCCAAAGATGCCGCCGGTAACAAAGTGATCAGCAGGTCCATCGGGGAAGCTGCTGAAAGCATCTCTGCCGGAAAATCGATCGCCCAGCCTTTCGCTTCAAGCGGTCAATTCCCCGAAGAAGTCGTCGAGATGATTGCCGTGGGAGAAGAAGCGAATAACCTCGAACAGGTGTTAATTGATATTGCCGACAACATGGAACGGCAGACCAATCGCAAGCTCGATATGTTTGTACGCATGCTGGAGCCGTTAATGCTCCTGTTGATGGCAGCAGTTGTGGTTTTTGTGATGTTAGCGTTGCTTTTACCGGTTTTTCAAAGCTCAGGTTTACTATAATAAAAGTAGAAAACACGTATCGGTTTTATCTTCACACGGGTAGAACCCAGAAACGTTCCTTCTGGAAATGTATATAGCGAAAAGGATGGAGACATGTATCGAATTAAATCACAAACCAGACAACAACGTCGCGGCTTTACTCTGCTGGAAATGCTGATCGTACTGGGAATTATCCTGGTTATCGCAGCCATGGTGGTTCCCAACCTGCTGGGCAGTCAGAAAAAAGCCAATATCAAAGCCACCCGGGCCAGTATCCATAATCTGGAACAGGCTTTCAAACTGTATGCTGCCGAGAACAACGGCGAATACCCGCAAGGGGGGCCCGAACAGCTGGAACTGTTGATGCAGCCCGTCAGCACTGATGGACAGGCAGCTGAACCATTTATCGAATCCGTTCCCCTTGATGCCTGGGGAGAGGTCTTTCATTATGAGTACCCCAACAACAAAGCCAAATCCACCAAACCTGCCATCTGGTCATCCGGACCAAATCAACAGGATGAAAACGGCTCTGGTGATGATGTCAACAACTGGGATCTGAACGAATAATCTGTCTTAGCCAAAGGGCTGCTACAGATGATTTCAGAGGTCGTCGCACGTGATAAAACAGCCACACATTTTACGAAACGCGCATCAGCATCGTTCAGCCTTTACGCTGTTCGAAATGCTGCTGGTGCTGGCATTACTGCTGGTGCTCGTTTCCGTGGTGTGGCCCGCCGTCCTGCGAATCAGTTCCAGTAACCGACTGCGGCAGAGTATGCAGGATGTGAATTCGGCCTTCGCAGCCGCCCGTATCCGTGCGATTGAACATGGCGTGAATTACCATGTTTACCTGGAACTGGGAGGGACTCAGTATCTGGTTGTTCCCGTGGATCAGGGACTGCTGGGCATCAATACCGCAGAGAGCGGTTCTACCAAGACGGGTACCAGCGATGCTTTTATCGTCCGCGAGTTGCCTGAAGAATTTCAATTCAGTAAAACAATATCCGCGACCGTCACCGAACCGATCCTCCCTTTTGAATGGCTGTCCAGTCTTCCCAATGCCAAAGATTTACGCTGGGTGGAAAGTTCGTTCCCCATCACTTTCTACCCCGATGGAACCGCAGCTCTCAACCTCCAGCATGATATTCTGAAAAAAGAGCAACAGGTCGCACGCATCGAAGTTCGCGGACTGACCGGTAACACGACGATTTCTTACAAACAGGAGAAATCGCCATGAAAAGCCATCGACAGAATTTTGAGAACCTTAACACCGGGCGTGCGGGTTTGACACTACTCGAAGTATTGATCTCGCTTTCCATCTTCCTGGGTGCCCTGACAGCCCTCAGCCAGTTAATTGGAATCGGTTCGCGAGCCGCGGTGCAGACGCAGCTAAAGACCCAGGCGATTTTTCGATGTCAGTCGATTCTGGCAGAGATTCTGGCAGGCGCTCAGCCGATGGAATCAGTGGCGATGGCGGCGTTTGACGATGACAGCGAAAACTGGAAATGGAGCCTCAACGTTGAGCCAGGCGACTATGAAAACATGCTCAAGCTCACGGTGCTCGTACAATATACGGGCGACTCGGAAACCGTCTCTACCAGTTACCAGTTAATTCGCCAGGTACGCGATCCCGCCATGCTACTGGATGCCGCCAATACCGTGGAAACAACGACCGACACGACTCTGGAGGAACAGTTATGAGAATTCATACGATCCGCCAGTATAGAAATACCGTTCGGTCTTCCGGTTTTACCATGCTGGAAGTCATCCTCGCAATCGGCCTGACGAGCCTGCTGCTGGCCGCCATCTACTCTGCGCTCGATCTGTATTGGAAATACACTACGATTGGTCAGCAACAGGTCGAGCGGGCACAGATCGCGCGGGCTGTCTTCCAGAAATTTTCGCAGGACTTACACTCTGTCACTTTCATGCAGAAAACAGCGGAGGAAGAAGAATCTCCCTCCGACTCGTCCGAAACGGAATCCGAAGAAGTGGTCATTGAAGTGACGAATCCGGATGATGCCTACACGAATGGAAATATCGGCGTGTTTGGAGATGCACAATCCCTGGTTCTGCATATCAGTCGTCCCGGCAGACAGCCCCTGTTCGTCTCAAGTAATGGCAGTACCGCTGCAATGCAGAGCGACCTGCTCTCGGTTTCTTATTTTCTGGCGATCGCGGGAGCAGAAGGTCTGCAGGGAGCCGTGGGAGATCAGTATCGCAGTACCGCGACCACCGGTCAGAGCACGCAAGGGCTTGCCCGACTCGAAGGAGATCGGCTGGCGATGAGTATGGCGGACGGATCAGCTGACATCCAGGTTCTGGCACAACAGTCGCAACTCCTGGCTGCAGAAATCAGCAGCCTGCAGTTTCAGTATTTTGATGGTTCGGACTGGCTGGAAGTCTGGGACAGCATCGAATATGGAACCGTTCCGCAGGCAATCAAAGTGACCATCGGCTTCCAAAATGAAAATATTGAAGGTCTGGAAAAAATCGCCAATGAGAAGATCAATGGTTTTGAGAACAAGTTCAGTATGGTCATTGCCCTTCCCCTGGCTTTGCCTTCGACATTGCAGACCACCACACAGGATACCACCACGTTTTAATATGATTTGCAGATAACGTATGAAATCGTCCACATCACAATTCATTCCGCTTAATCCTTTTACTGATCAGAAAAAGTCGCGGAAGTTACGCGCCGGCAGTACGCTGCTCGTGGTACTTGTGGTCGTGGTCATGCTCAGTCTGGGCGCTTACACATTCTCTGAATTAATGATTGTCGAAGTCGAAGCCACAAATATCTACGGTCGCTCAATCCAGTCTCGCGAGCTGGCGCTGTCCGGAATTGAACTCGCCGCCGCCTATATTGGCGACCGTTCAGACATTGATGGCTGGAATTCCTATCACAATCCGGATCAGTTTCAGAACAAAAATCTGCTGCCCTCTGATGCACCGCGTGCCAGCGGTTATTTCAGTATCGTAGCGCCCGTCACAAAAGATGCTTCTTCGAACACAATCCGTTTTGGCTTGATGAACGAATCAGGTAAGTTAAATCTGAATATCCTTGCCAGTGAAGATGAACAGGAAGAAGGCGCTGCCGTCGATCGTCTGATGAATATCCCGAATATGACCGAAGAGATCGCTGCTGCGATCCTCGACTGGATCGACGATGATGATGAAACTCGATCTTATGGAGCAGAAAGCGATTACTACGAGACACTGGAGTCTCCTTACTTCACTAAAAACAGCCCCCTGGAATCACTGGACGAACTGCTGCTGGTTCGAGGCGTGACACCGGAACTGCTTTACGGCGAAGACACGAACCGTAACGGCCTCCTGGATTCCAATGAAAATGATGGTGATGCCACTCTACCCAATGACAACACCGATGGCATTCTCAATGCCGGCTGGTGCGAATACTTCACCGTTCACAGTCGTGAAATTAATATCCGCCCTGATGGCTCGGAAAAGATCAACGTCAATCAGACCATGCTCACAGAGCTCTACGATGCGCTCGAAACTGAACTCGGACCCGATGAAGCCCGGTACATCGTCGCCTATCGATTAAGCGGCCCTGTTGTCACGGAAAGTGATCTGGCAACCGGTGCGTCGAGTACGACCGTGGGTGGCAGCATGAGTGAAAAACAGGCCCTCAATGAGCTTGCCAACGGAATAGCCAAAGCCATGTTTTCCGAAGAGGGAGTCTCGGTGACCAGGGGAGGTATGGATCTTTCCCCCGGTGGTGCATTTACCATCAATTCACTTTTTGACCTGATTGGTTCTGAAGTCGAAACAGAAATCGACGGAACGAAAACAACACTCTCGAGTCCCTGGCTGGCTGATCCGGGAGCGATGACAGCAGAATTACCCGTGTTGCATGACCTGCTGACCACTTCCAAAAATCAATACATCGAAGGCCGTATCCAGATCGATGAGGCACGACTGGAAACATTGCTGGGCATTCCCGGGATGGAAGCAGATCTGGCTAATGCGATCGTCAATTCCCAGATGACTGCTACAAACGGAGCTCCGTCTACAGAAATCAGTCAGGCGCGCCAGACAACAGGATGGCTTGTGATTGAAGGACTAACGACAATTGAACAAATGCGGTTGTTGGCCCCTTATATCTGTAGCGGCGGGGATGTCTTTCGTGTGCAATCCCTGGGCTATTATGGACAGGGCGGCCCGCTGACACGCATGGAAGCCGTAATTGATGGCACTTTTATACCGCCACGTATTACAGCAATTCGGGACCTCAGTAACCTGGGAAGTGGTTATCCCGTCTCTACTTTACAGGGATTGGTGCAGGAAGAATAACACCTGCACTCACCCGAATCAGAACCTATAATTGATATATCCATCACTGGCGTTTTTGAGAAACTGATTATGGCAGACTACCTGGCAATCAACTGGGAAAAAACAGGGCTCACCGGCGTGGAAGGCCACATTGGCGTTTCCGGAGTCTCCGTGAAACGTATATTCCAGATTCCCTGGCCTGAACAGTTGCATCCGGAAAAAGATCCCGTCTCTGCAGGCAGCTGGTTAAAGAATGAATTCAGCCGCCTCAAACTGACGGCGAAACAGATTCTGATCTCGTTTCCCCGCCACGATACCACAATCCGACTGCTGGAGATTCCTGAAGTCCCTCTCGAGGAAGTTCCGGAAATTGTCCACCTGCAGACAGCCACTCGATCATCTGTTCCCCTGAATCAACTCATGCTGGACTACCTGTTATTACCAGCCCGTGAAGGAAAAGTGACGCGCGAAGTTCTCGTAGCCAGCATCGCAAAGCAGACTCACAACCAGGCAGTGAAAACCTTTCAATCAATTGGACTGGAAGTCACGGCTACGGGTATCAGCTCGATCAATAACGCGGTGTGGGTTACCCACTGCAAACCTGCCGTCATGGACGGACCGGCACTCATCGTCAACCTGGTTGGGACAAACCTGGAACTGACACTGGTCCATCAACGACAGATTTTATTCACCAGTTCCTCCACCCTGAGTTCGATCGAACCTGCCATCGTTGATCAGACCATCCACACTGAAATCAACCGGTTTCTGCTCTCGCGGAGTTCCCAGCTCGGCGGAGATAAAATCAGCCAGATCGTATTGATTGGCGGTCGTGAAGAATGCGCTGCCTTATTAGTTGAACGACTGCAGTGTGCCGTCGAAGTAATTAATCCACTGCAGCAGGAACACTTTTCACAGGAACCCTCAGAAGAACTGGCTTCCCCGGGTGTACTGGCAGGTCCCTTAGGCATTCTGTATTCTCTCCAACAGAAGCAGCTGGAAATCGTAAATTTTCTGCATCCCCATAAAGCAGATGAAAAACCGGATCGCCGTAAACTGCAAATAGGACTGGGGCTCGCGGGAACAGCGCTGATTCTTTTGACAGCCCTGTATCTGACCCATCGGAATGTTTCGGACCTGGATGAGCAAATTGCCGATCGACAGAAGATTCAGCGGGACATGGACGAGTTGCTCAAGCGGGGACAGCCGACCCTGGAGTCAGTCGCTCTTATACAGAAATGGGAAAACTCTAATCCCAAAACTTTGAAAGTTCTGCAGGAAGTGGACACCACTCTCCCGGGAACCGATCGTATCTACCTGAGTGAACTCGATGTAAATCGCTCGGCCAGCCAGACCTCTCTCAGCCGCCTGCGGGCGATCGGAAATGCTAAAGAAGATCTGGACGCCCGCGATCTCAATCAGCAGTTATCCAAAAATAACTTTCGGGTGCACCCCAAACGCAGTACGAACAAAACTTACGATGCCGAGTATCCGGTCCCCTTCGAAATCGATGCAGAAAAACTCCCTCCAAGACCAGAAGTAATACAGCCTGCCGTAACGGCAAAGCAGAATGGAAATTGATCAGGTTGAAAGTAAACCTGCTTCATCCACTTATTTGAGTTGAATGTTAAGACAATGCAAAAACGTGAAAAAATATTGGCTGCGGCTTTTGGAGCTGTCATTTTGATCTGGCTGGGAATGCCTTTGATCAACAGTACGTTCATTGAACCCGTCACAACGCGCCAGAATCAGTTGAAGGCTTTGAACCAGCAGATAGATCAACGGGAACAGAAAGAACTGGAACTGTTGCGCTCTGCCAGGCAACTCGGCGACTGGGTGGATAACAGCCTGCCCCCCGACGAACATGATGCCCAGCGGCTCTATCTGGAATGGTTGAATGACCTGGCAGAACTCTCCGGTTTTTCCAACCTCAAACTCTCACCCGGTCGACGGATGCGGGAAGGAAAAACCTACACTGCGATTCAGGCTTCACTGGAAGGATCGGCAACTTACGCGCAGTTATGCCAGTTTATGCTCCACTTTTATCAAACCGATCTGCAGCAGAATATTATCAGCCTGGAACTGAACAGTACCGGGACACGCGTGTCTGACCCCCTCGAAGTCAAACTGACCGCGGAAGGACTGGCCTTAGCCAAAGCCCGGCCACGCGAACTGCTGTTTCCCCGGGGAAAACTGCTTTCAACTTTGAATTTTGATGCAACGAAAATGAAGGTTCAAAACGTACTCGAATTCCCCAGCCAGACTCCATTTCGGATTCGTCTCGATCAGGAGTTCCTCACTGTTGAAAAAGTTGAAGGTGATACCTGGACCGTTGCGCGAGGCGCAAACCTGACAGTACCTGCCCGTTATGAGCCTGGGACATTACTGGAACTGGCACCGTTAAATCAATTCTCTGAAGGCAGCACGCGTCTGCAGCAGCCAATGACCCAGGATGCCGAGCTTCTTAAAGTACTCAGTACTGCCCATTTTCCTGTAGATCAGGCATTTCTGGTTAAAATTGATAATGAACTGCTGAATGTCATCAAAAGTGGATCCAGTGAATGGAGAGTCCAGCGGGGAATGCTGGATACAAAACCGGTAGCGCACGCAAAAGGCGCCGCTGTCACTCAGGCACCTCAGTATCTGCAGGCATTGTATGATTATCGCTTAATCGCCCGGGTCAGCCCCTTTGCCAAACCAGTTCCGGATAAAGTCTACAAACTGGATTTAAAAGAAATTGGTAAACAGACCGTCGTCCGGGGTGACACGCTCAATCTGACACTTCCTCTGGAGGGAGTCAATCCGTCTCTGGCGAATCCTCAGATTACCGTCAAATCAGATCTACCCGGTTTCGTCTCAGAAGCAGATAAACTGAAATGGTCCCCTGGTAAAGAACAAAAGCCTGGTAATTATCCGGTGACCGTGACTGTCAATCAGGAAGGTCAAAAAGTCGAACGCACTTTCCAGCTTGACTTTCTGGAACAGAATACCCCTCCGAAAATAGAAGCTGTTTCGTCCATCATCGCCTATCAGACTCAGCCCCTGACTCTGTATGTCAAAGCGACAGACCCAGACCAGCCGACACAGAAACTCCGATTTGGATTAGCCGGCGGCGTCCCCGAGGGCGTCCGAATCAATCCCGAGTCCGGAGAACTGACCTGGACTCCCTCCGCGTCGACCGAATTAAAAGAGTACCCGATTACAGTCACTGTGTCCGACTCAGGAACGCCCCCCGTCACATCCTCGCAGCAGATTAATGTATCTGTCTCACTGGATGATGCATTTTTTACATTTTTAACCGGCAGCATCGAAATCGACGGAAAAAAGATTGCCTGGATCAGAAATCGGGCAACCAACCAGAAACGGGAAGTTCAGGAGGGAGACTCCCTGAAAGTTGCCGACATCCAGGGGGTGGTAAAGACCATTACGGACCAGCATCTGATTCTGGAAATTGATGGAAAACCCTGGATGCTTTCATTGGGAGAAAATTTCAGATCTCTGCGAAACCTGACTTCAGTTCCGGTGTTAAATTGATGTCTCTCATTTCCTGTTTCTACTATTGGACATCAACACTTCTCCTCAAGCTGTTTCCCATACATTTTCCTCTTCCATTCCCCTCTATACATCCCATTCTGACTGCCACATCAATTCGTTGTTATTAACGAGCGGACATCGATACGCGCATCCCTATCTATTATATACACTTACAACGATTCTAACATTCCGCAAATCTCGAGTTTTCTTGCAGGTTTCTGCAACCTTTGTTCAACTACAATGTCAAACTTTGACGATATTAACGATTAAAGGGATTCTAGCGGAGTCGATCTCACCTGAGATGCGTCCACACTTTCTGACTCTCATTCCTAAAATCAAATCCTGGTAAACACGGGGTAAAACAGTGTTGTCTTACAAGCGAATCACCAGAAATTTTTCCAGTCATCTGCGATGCCTGCTGGCGGTGCTCGTTCTGAGTGGGCCCTCAATTTCTGCGCACGCCGAAGGGAAATTTGGTTTCTGGAATCGTCTTCGTAAATCGGACGAAGCTCAAACCAGTGAGTCCGGCTCAGCAGCCGTTGATTCAAAGCAGCAGGCCGAGGCGATTCAGAAGCAGGTACGCAAAGCCAGTGATGTCGCTGACATTTCCCTGAATCATGTCCAGGCAACCTGGGCACAGGTATTAAAACAGGTGGCGGAACAGAGTGAATTAACCCTGGTTATGGATGTCGTTCCCAAAGGCTTCTATTCCAGAATTGACAAGCGACCTCATACCCTGATCGAAACCTTTCAGATTTTAAACCGCGAGCTTGAGCCAAAGGGTTTTCGGCTGCTGCAAAAAGACAGCTTTCTGATCGTGCTTGATCTGCGGGAAGCAAAAGCCAAATATATTCGCCCCACAATTCAGTCGGCTGACCG
This sequence comes from uncultured Gimesia sp., assembly GCF_963972345.1. Classification (NCBI taxonomy): domain Bacteria; kingdom Pseudomonadati; phylum Planctomycetota; class Planctomycetia; order Planctomycetales; family Planctomycetaceae; genus Gimesia; species uncultured Gimesia sp. The sequence continues at coordinate 12,690 of NZ_CAXAVM010000008.1, forward strand.
GACTCCGAAAGGTAAACAACCTGGAGAGAATCATATTCGCCAGATGGAACATCAGGAACAGGCAGAACCATCACCATCTCCTGTCTCACCAGCTGATGCCCCCGCTCGATTTGAGAAGAGTGCCCGCAAAATTCAACAGAAAGAAGCGACGCCTCAGGTTGCTATTTTTACCGTCCGACCGCGTACTCTGAACAGCACGGAAATCCTCCGTCAGTTCTACCATGCCTTTGAATCGCGGGCTGAACTACAGGGTGAAGGTCCGCGCGGATTTCCCGGACTGGTCGTCTTCAAAAGCCAGGAAGCCAGCCTGATTGATGAGCAGACTCAGGAACCACTGAAAATCATCGACACGCAAATTGATTTTCGAGTCGGCATTGATAAAGAGAATAACGAACTGATTTTTGAAGCAGCACCGTCTAAAGCACATGCATTGAAAGCGACTGCCTTCAAACTGGACCAGGCAGCGAAAGGATTTTCACAATCCATTCAGCTGGTAACCGGATCACCACAAATTGGCCAGGTAGCTCAGAAATTACATAAACAAAACAATTCCACACCGGCTCCTGCAGCATCCCAACGATTACCCGTCAAAACGTACTCTGATAATTTTGTCTCTCCCCGTGATCAACAGATCGACCAGCTCAGACAGCGCGTTGATCAGATCGCATTTCAGGAACAGCAACCGGGGTCTGCACAAAATCCGCAGCAACCTCAACCTGCCGACAAACCCGCCCAGGTGGAACAACAGCGTTCCCTGCCTGAACTTCTGCAGGACTTGAGTGGCAACGTTAATATCGAATCGGTCCCGGATCTGGGTGTTCTGATCTTGCGTGGTAAAGATGAAGATGTCACCGCGTTAATGAAAATCATCAAAGAACTGGAAAAACTCAGCGAAGGCACGCGTCCCGATATTCACCTGTTAAACTTGCAGCATGTGAACTCGACTGCACTTGCCGAACTGTTGAATGGAGTTTACGAAGACCTGGTGAAATTACGTGCTATTCAGGGACAGCTCCAGAAAATCAAGATCATTCCACTGGTCAAGCCAAATGCGTTACTGATTCTGGCTCCGGATACAGACATGCCGTCGATCCTCAAACTGGCTGAAGAACTGGATCAACCCGTTAATCCAACGAATGAGTTTGCCGTCTTTCAGCTCAAGAGTGCCAGCGCCAGTCAGGTCGCGACGACCATTCGTGAATTCTATAATGAACGCGGCGGACTGGGAACACGCATCATTGTATCTCCCAATATCCGTACCAATTCCGTTATTGTCCAGGCACCACCACGTGACATGCAGGAAGTTGCTGCCCTGATTCAGAAAATCGATCTGGATCAGTCACAGGCTGTCAGTCGCGTCAAAATCTTCCCCTTAAAAAATGCGATTGCTGCAGATCTGGCGGAAACTTTGAACGCCACCCTGCAAAGTGTTCTGAATCCTGCTGCCGCTCAGACAGCGGGCCTGGGAACCAACGTCGGCGGTGCGGGTGGCGAAGCCGCACAGCAGTTACAGGAAGCCCGTTCCGTCGTGCTGGAGTTTCTCTCGCAGGAAGGAGCACAAAGTCGAGTCCTCCGATCCGGCTTGCTGGCCGATATTCGTGTTATCCCGGATCCTCGTGCAAATACCCTGGTCGTCACTGCCCCCAAGGACAGCCTGGATATGATTGGCGCGCTGATCGACCAGTTTGATGCGCGTGTTTCTACCGTGGCAGAACTGAAAGTATTCACCTTAAAGAATGCCGATGCAGAATCCATGGTGGCTTTACTGCAGTCCACTTTCTCTGCTGACAATCAGCAGACCGATCTGGGAATACAGATTGCCGGCGTGAACGATGCGAACAGTAATCTGATCCCCTTGAAGTTTTCCGTCGATCGCCGTACAAACTCAGTGGTCGCCCAGGGTGGTGCAGATGCTTTGCAGATCGTAGAAGCGATCCTGCTGAAACTGGATAGTGCCGACAGCCGCAAGCGGGAAACGACGGTCATTCAATTGAAAAACACCCCGGTCGCCGATGTATCGGTTGCCATCAATGAATTCCTTGATACACAACGTTCCCTCATCGCCCAGGATCCGGACCTGATCAGCAGTTTTGAACTGCTGGAACGCGAAGTCATCGTGGTTCCGGAAGCCATCAATAACAACCTGATTATCAGTGCCACTCCCCGTTACTTTGAACAGATTTCCAACCTGGTCAAACAATTGGATAAAGAAGCTCCACAGGTGATTATCCAGGCGCTGATTGTGGAAGTCGAACTGGATAACGACGATGAATTCGGGGTTGAACTCGGTCTGCAGGACTCCCTGCTGTTTAACCGCAGTATCATCGATAATATATTGACCGTGCAACAGACAGTCACCGGGGCGAGCAATGTCACCCAGACCAACCAGACGATTGTTTCCCAGGAAGCAACACCAGGGTTCCTGTTTAACAGCATCAATCCCCTGGGAACGAACAATACACAAAACACGAGCAACACGGCAGGACAGGCTCTCAGTAATTTCTCATTACAACGAGGGAACAGCGACCTGGGATTTGGCGGACTGGTTTTATCCGCCAGTTCGGAGTCGGTCAGCATTCTGATTCGGGCCCTGGCTGCCAAACGTAATGTGCACATTTTAAGTCGTCCACAAATTCGTACCGTGGACAATGTGACTGCCCAGATCCAGGTCGGCCAGATTGTCCCTGTCGTGAATGGTGTCTCGGTTACCGCCGTCGGTTCTGCCAACCCGGTAATTGAACAGTCCGAAGCTGGTATTATCCTGACCGTGACTCCTCGCATCAGCCCGGATGGAAACATCGTCATGGAAACCCAGGCTGAGAAGAGTGACTTCAGTGGAGCGAGTGTCCCGATCTTCACCGATGCCACGACCGGAAATGTAGTAGAATCACCTGTCAAAAACATTACCCAGGTACAAACAACGGTCAGTGTTCCCAACGGACAGACCGTCGTGCTGGGGGGAATGATCACGGAATCGGATACGACCATCGAGCGCAAGGTACCCTGGCTGGGTGACATCCCGCTGGTGGGAATTCCTTTCCGCTATGATTATACCTCGACCCGTCGTAAAGAACTGCTCGTCTTCCTGACTCCCCGCATCATTCGTAACGATGCTGACTCTGAGTTTATCAAACAGGTTGAATCAGAACGTATTCACCTGCAGGTTGAAAAAGCGGAACAGATGCATGGCCCGATCTTCGCGGTACCTCCCGGAGAACCTGAATTCATTCCGGAAGGAGAAGGGTTGCTGGAACCGATTCCCACTACCGTGATGCCCCAGGAGAATCTGAATCCGGAGATCATCAACAACCAGCAGCCTGGCGGCATGATCCAACAGATGAGCCATCAGTCAGAACCACCGAAAAAGCAAAAGAAGAAACCAGCGATACAATCGAAATTTCCCTTTTGGGGGCGAGACTAAGTGATGAAACACCTGATTGTGCCTGTCAGACTTTTCATGCTGTTGATGTTATGTGCCTCGACGTCCCTCACTGGATGTACGACGCTGGCACTCTCTCAATGGAACTGGAAATCAGACCCGAAGTATGCGACTGCCAAAAAACCGGCCATCGATATCGTCGTACTCTGGGAAGCGGCCGAAGGGAAAGGCGTGGATGGCAAGCCAACAAGGGGTTTTGCCGGTCAGCTGTTGTTCTTTCAACATAATAATACTTCCCCCGTTTATGTGAAGGGCGACGTTTATGTTGACCTTCATGATGAACAGGGAAATCTCGAAACTCCCAACAAACCAATTCACCAATACAAATTTGACTCCGGTGCCTGGCAGGTCCATGCGGTGGAATCAACACTCGGACCAGCCTATCAGGTCTTTATCCCTTATGTCCGGAAAGGGAGAGATCAGGTCGAATGCGCCCTCCGTGTGAAACTGGTTCAAAAAGATGTTCCCGAAATTTACTCACGCCTGATTTCGGTGAAACTGGAGGGACACACACCTGAAGTGAAAACAGAACCTCTTGTACAGACTCCCGTTAACGATCAGCCGGACGCCCAGGTAGAAGTCGATACCCTGGCCCGTCGTGAAAGGGGTAAACAACTGGAGTTGTCCCCGCAGAATAAAATCAGACAGCTCAAAAAGACACTGGAAGAAAGCAGCAAGATTGAACAGGTCAACGCGGAATCAACGACCCCTGCAGCAGACGAACGAGATGAGCGTATCCGTCGTCTGGAACAGCAGTTGGGTGAATTACTCAACCAGCAGAATCGTGTCACGCAAGCTGGATATCAGACTTCCGAACAGGAGGGTTCTTCTCAACAGTCGATCCGCTATCAGCAGTTCCGATTGAACAGCCCCGAGCAATAACCGGAAACAGATTATTTTCTTGGCGGACAGGTGGACGATGTTATAATTGAGTAGAATATTTTATCCCGTTATTAATCGCATTCCGGATTACCCATGATCAGCCTGAAATTCAAAAATCCCTGTTACACCATGCTTTATGCATGTCTGGCGTTTGCCCTGCCTGCGACTGGCGAAGCACAGGTTCAGAGCCTGTCCAGCAGTAATACTCCTCAGAATAGTGGCAGTACAGGAACAACGGTTGGAAATCTGAATTCCGGAAATCGGGCAGGCGGCAGTGGCAGTACCCAGTCTGGTCTCTCGACCATGGGTAATTTTGATAACCTCAACCCCCAAAGTGGATTTATCGGACGGTCTGAAGACACTCAGAATAACTTTATCGGCCGCACGAATACTCAGGGTGCCACAGGCGCGAATAACGGACAGAATCGCAACTTTAACCGCGCTACAACTGGCGGCTTACGAAACGGGCAGAATCTGAATAACACCGGACAGACGGGGCCCAAGGTTCCTGAATTCCGGCCTCAGTTACGCATCGCGTTTTCTGCAGCCCCTCTTCCGCTGAGCAACGTACAGAATTCGATGGGGGATTCCTTTACACGGATCAAAGAACGCCACGAAAAATTACGCGATGTCGAGTTCCAGTTGAATGCTGACCACAGTGTGACACTGCGTGGCCAAGTCGATTCTGCAGGTGCCAGAAAGCTGGTTGAATTTCTGGCGATGCTGGAACCCGGAGTCAGAACTGTCAACAATGAGCTCATTGTCGCAACTCAACCGGTGATCCCGCCTCCCGCAACTCAGATCAACCAACCCTGACATATCAGGCGAGTGAAGGTTCCGCCGGTGATTTGACGGACTTCATCAACAGTGCATACTGGTGATCATGCTCAGTCAGTTGATCAGCCCGGTCACCCAGCCGATTTTCAGCATAGGGAATTTTCACAACATGACCACTTCCCGGAGCCACTTCAATCGAATCTGATTTCTGATTCAGTAATGCATTCAGGTTGAAGACAGTGTTGCCGGTCGGCGTCATCAACTCCAGTTCATCGTTCAGGCCAAACTTGTTTTTGACATCCACGATGATGCCATCCTCATCCCGGTCGATGATATCGCCGACAAACTGCTGCTTATTTGCCATCGAACGGCCATGCTCATAATTCTGCATGCTTTCGGACGCGTGTCGCTGGAAGAAGCCTTCCGTGTAACCTCGATTGGAAAGACTGTCGAGCATTTCCAGCAGGTTTTCATTGAACTCCACGCCTGCAGCGGCATCATCAATGGCTTTACGATAAACCTGCGCCGTCCGGGCTGCATAAAAGAAGGACTTGGTTCGCCCTTCAATCTTCAAAGAACTGATTCCCATGTCGGTGAATGTTTTCACGTGCTGAACAGCCCTGAGATCTTTTGAATTCATAATATAGGTGCCATGCTCATCTTCGTAAGCGGGCATGTACTCGCCGGGACGCTGTGGTTCTTCCAGTAGAAAGACCTTATCAAGAATCGGCAGTTGTGGGTTTTGTGGCGGGGGTGGATTCTTTAATACGATGTCCCCTTCCAGTGTTTGCACTGCGTCACTGACTTTATAATCCCAGCGGCAGGCGTTCGTGCAGTTCCCCTGATTGGAATCGCGGTGATTCATATACCCCGACAGCAGACATCTTCCGGAATACGCGATACAGAGTGCACCATGGACGAATACTTCCAGTTCCATATCGGGACACTCTTCCTGGATCTCTGCGACTTCTTTAATGGAAAGTTCTCGCGAAAGAATGATGCGGGTCAGCCCAAATTTCTGCCAGAACTTGACGGTCGCATAATTGACGGCGTTTGCCTGCACTGACAGATGGATGGGAACGTCGGGCCAGCGCTCACGCACCATCATAATGAGACCCGGATCTGACATGATCAGCGCGTCAGGCTTCATATCAATTACCGGTTCCATGTTCTTCAGGTAACTCCGTACCTTCAGATTATGAGGGGCAATATTGCTGGCGATATAGAATTTCTTACCGAGACGATGTGCTTCTTCGACCGCTTCCGCCATCACTTCCAGCTTGTTGAATTCGTTTTCCCGGACACGCAGACTGTAGCGGGGCTGACCTGCATAAACGGCGTCTGCACCAAACGCATACGCGTACTGCATGGCTTTACGGGTTCCCGCGGGTGAAAGAAGTTCCGGTTTCATTCTGATACCTGTATCACTTTTCATATTCAAAAACGTAGATTTGAAAGCACATCACTCAAGGCAGGATAGTATTAGTTCCGGGGAACTTTCCATAGGGCCTGGGCAAAATTCCTGCCTAAATCCAGATAACCTTCTGAATTATAGTGCCAACGATCAGAATAACCATACTCATCCGTACTGGTCACGAGCGCGGCACGCTTGTCTTTCTCTACAAAAGCCGCCTGCGCTGCACGTACCGTGTCACCATATTTCCAGACCTTTCCCTCCGGATTGTCACCCGAATCCGAAATGCGGCCGATCACCACAGGCAGGTCATCTGCGTACAACGTTGCACGTATTAAGTCCATAAGACGCTTCAGGTTGGCTTCATACTCCTTCGCAATTTCTTCTGTATAGGCGGCATCACTTTCCCCTTGCATCCAGACAATTCCTGCAGGAACCAGGACATCTGCTTCTCCATCCTTATCGATATCTGTCGTCTGCAGTGCCCGTTTCATGCCAGCCAGAAAATGGTCATACTGATTGATCCCCTGCCCTTTTCCTGTCCCTTTTTCAAAATCAGGATCCCAGCAGCCAAAGTTTCCGGCCGCATCGACGGCGATTGAAGTCCCTCCCCGCGAGATCTTGATCAACGCGATATTCGCATCCGGATCCAGCTTCTGCAGCGTTTTAGCGAAAGAAAGTTCCACGCCAAACCGGTTGGAATAAGTATTCTCCTTGCCATCCGACTTGAAACCAACCCCATGACCGGGTTTCAATTCGGACCAGAGTCCGCGGCCATCGACGGGAACGGCATCTGGCGCGGGATTCGCATGAAAGATCCGCACGCCGGGAACCGACTGCTGGAGATCAACAGGCAGGTCTCTGGTGTAACCATATCCATCCATATTGGACTGACCACCCAGAAAATATACCTGATAGGTTTTTGCGACTGCAGAACCTGGTCCCGCCAGCAGCGAAAACACAACCAGCGGCAAAACCATACACAGAGAACGAATCATCGGGAACCCTTTCACTATAAACCGGCAGAGAAGACATCAGCGGCGATCAATAATCGCAGGTCTGCATTATACCGACGTAGCGGGTCCCGGAAAATCGTAGCAGGGCAGATCAGGCTATGATCTCGTCAATCGGATGACCAAAATCCATTTCAAGACGTTTATGGCCAGGGACTTCCAGACGTTGTGCTTTCAATCCCAGCTGCTTCAACAGGGTGGCATGCACGTCGGTCACATAATGCGGATTCGCTTCCGCATGGAAACCGAGTTCATCAGTCGTCCCATGGGCCACGCCCCCTTTAATGCCACCACCGGCCATCCAGATGGAAAACCCGTATGGGTGATGATCGCGGCCATTACTTCCCTGCGAACCGGGAGTCCGTCCGAACTCGGTTGCGAACACCACGATCGTGTCTTTCAGTAACCCGCGACGTTTCAGATCTTTCAACAGACCGGCAGTGGGCTGGTCCACCTGTCTGGCCAGTTTGGAGTGACCTGACTTCAGATTCGAATGCGAATCCCATGCACCGGCGGCACCATCGCCGTGCATAATCTGAATAAAGCGTACGCCCTTCTCGACGAACCGCCGCGCCGCCAGCAGCTGCATTCCGAATTCCTTCGTTTCCGGCTGGTGCAGTCCATACAGTTCCTGTGTCTCTTTGGTCTCCTGGTCGAAACGAATGACTTCCGGCACAGCAGTCTGCATCCGAAACGCCAGTTCGTAGGATTTAATGCGCGCCTGCAGGGTACTGTCGTGGGGAAACTTTTCCGCACTCAATTGATTGAGTTGATTGATCAACGAAAATTCAATTTTCTGCTCGGCACTCGAGAGATCCAGTTCCGGCTTCGCATACGGCAGTGGATTTTGGGGATCGACTTTCAAAGGAACCGAATCATAGGCAGGTCCCAGATAGTGACCGTCTCGGACGTCAAAAAACCGAGGTCCCATGTTAATAAACTGAGGCAAATTCTGATTGAGTGAGCCGAGCCCATAGTTCACCCAGGCACCGATGGTCGGCACACGACCATCCAGCATATGTCGGCCGGAGTGAAACTGGACCTGGGCACCATGATTGTCATCAGTGGTCCACATGGAACGCACGATCGACAGGTCATCCACGCATCCCCCGATGTGAGGGAACCAGTCACTGACTTCAATCCCGCTCTCGCCATACTTTTTATAACCGACCTGCAGGGGATAGACTTTATTCCGCTGCTGACCGTTGGCATCGTTAACTACAACCACACGCACGCGTTTCAGCTTTTCCGATTCCTGCACCGATTTCCAGGGAGTTTCACTGATGGACTTCCCGGCGTATTTGTTGAGCATCGGCTTGGGATCAAAGCTCTCCATGTGGCTCACGCCGCCCCGCATAAACAGCCAGATCACACTTTTCGCTTTAGGAGGAAAGTGGGGCTGGCCATCCGGAGCCTGATGCACGCCGGCAGCGCGGGACTCGTCCTGCAGCAGTGATGCCAGTGAAATCCCCGCCAGTCCGGAACTCAGGTTCGTCAGAAAATGGCGGCGAGGTAATACTGTCTGTTGAATATGATTTGTCATGACGTGCCTTCAGCGGATCGTAATGAAATCGTTATGGTTGAGTAAGGCATGCACCAGATTTTCGCGTGAGCGCCAGGTCGGGTTCTGATGGTTCGCTGCTTTTAAAGTGGCCTGTGTTTCCAATAACGCCTGAGTACAGATCTCGAGTTCTCGAGGCATTGGTTCCACACACAGAATTCGCTCATAAGCCAGCCTGATAAATTCCTGATCACTCAGCGAAGGATGCTCCGCGCGAATTTTTTCGACGATCTTCCGGGCCATCTGCAAAGAGACTTTACTGTTCGCCAGCGTGAGTGCCTGCTGGGGAACGACGCTTTCATTTCGACGATAACAGGCAAAGATATCAGCCGCATCAAACATGCCGATGAATTTGTCTTGCGAATCGCGCGAGTAGGTAAAATACAGGCTGCGGCGTCTGCTGTCCGAATTCCTGTCAGGATCAATCGTGGGGCCGCCCATCGTCAGATCCAGTTCTCCCGCCAGGTGCAGCAGGCTGTCACGAATCACTTCTGATTCCATCCGAACGGTATTCCGTTTCCAGTAGTACCGGTTCGTTTCGTCTTTCGTCAGATTCTGCGGCTCTGCATTCCGGGTAGAAATGCTGAGCTGATACGCCTGTGAAGTCACCATCAGCTGATGAAGATGCTTCATACTCCAGTCGTGTTCCATAAAATCCACTGCCAGCCAGTCGAGCAGATCCTGATGCACCGGCCGTTTTGCTCGTAATCCGAAATCGGTCACATCTTCTACCAGTGGTTCACCAAAATGACGCAGCCAGATATGATTCACGGCAACACGCGCCGCTAATGGATTTTTCCGATGCGTGATCCAGCGGGCCAGAGCCGAACGTCGTCCGGTACTGGTTTCGGGATAGGGTTGCAGTCTTGTATCATCCTTTTCGTCCGGACCTTCCAGTGCTTTCAGCGAGGCACGGACCCGTGTATATTTTTCACCCGGCTTGCTGACAGCTTCTTTTGCTGTCTCAACATGCTTCTCTGCAGCCGTAATCTCTTTACTCAGTTTTTTCTTTGCATCTTCGCTGGCGGTTTCCGCTTTTTCTCTCGCTTGCGCCAGTTTTTCCTCAGCCAGTGCCAGCTCATATTTCCGGGCTGCCAATGCCGCAGCCTGCGTTAATGTGGTCAGTTCGTTTTCGGGAACGTCATTCAGGCGGGCTTTTTCGACGGCATAAGCCGTGCGTAATGTTTCCGGGTAGAGCGTCGCTGCCTGCAGGCTGGCCTGCGCACGAACCGACTTTGCCTGCGCCAGTTCGAGTGTCATTTTCGCAGGCTGCTTGCCTTCGATCATCGTCTCATCCGATGCGAGAGTCTGAATACTGATCTGTTCGAACTCTGCTGTGGCGTCAAATGCCAGCAGTTCCAGTTGACCGGTTTCACGCGGGAGCGGAAGCCGATACGAAAGGGCATGCGTGCCATTGATGGCGACATTCACCAGTTGACCTCGAACTTTCAGCTCCAGTTCATAGGATTGATTCAGTTTCACTTCGCAGGCATGTCGTCCCTCGGCGGGATAAACAGAGTTCCCATTTTCTTTATAAGAGACCTGCAGCTTTGACCCTGGTTGAACCGCACTCAGGTAGATCATCTTTTCCCGATCGCCGATCACGTCAAACGCGAGGCCAACAGAACGCCATTTGTCTCCTCCCGTGGTCTTGAACTGGAAGCGGGCTTTGAAATCACGGGGATGGTTCGGGATTGAACGCAAAGAGGCGCGCCCATAACCGGTTTTTGTCTGGATCAGTTTGCCTTCCAGGTAGGACCATTCACCAGGCCCCAGTGTCCAGAATTCAGGTTTTTCATACTGGAAATCATCTTCCACAAATGTGGCTGCCTGACCTGATACGTTTTCAGCCACCTGGTTCTGTGATGACTGTTCCAACTGCGCCAGTTGTGTTTTTGCCTGTTCAGAGACTTTTTGAGCTGCAGCAATTTTTTCGTTAGCTGCTTTCAGCTGATCCTGCAGGACAAACTCCTGTAAGGCCGGGTAATGCGCTTCCGCCGGAAGCTTAACCGGCGTGACTTTGAATTCATCGAAAGTGAATATCTCGGGAGTGGCCGGCTGCATCGCCTGGCTCTGATCCGGATTTTTCTCATCGCCGCGGATATGTAAATAAGTTTTCGTGTCAGCGTGGGCATCAAAGATGCGCGGCAACCCATCCTGTTCCAGATCGGTTTCTCCCGGCAGGGGATCCAGGCGCACCTGATACGGCTCGAAGATTGCCCGCATTGAATAATAGTCGACGGGGCTCAGTGGATCGTATTTGTGATCGTGGCACTTGGCACAATTCATCGTCAGACCAAGAAACGCTTTGGAAGTATGCTCCAGTGTGCTGTCCAGCCAGGTTGTTCGGTTAAACAGGTAATAATGCCGCGCCAGAAAACCGGTAGCGCGCAGTGCATCGTGGTCGGTCGGTTTCAGTTCATCCGCGGCGAGCATGTCCTGCACCATTTCCGCATAACTGCTGTCACGGTTCAACGATTCGATAATCCAGTCGCGCCAGTGCCAGATATGCTTCTGGCTGTAACGCAGTTGCTTACCCAGACCATACCAGTCGGTGTACCGCCAGATATCCATCCAGTGGCGTCCCCAGCGTTCGCCGTATTGCGGGCTCGCCAGTAATTTTTGTACAACTTTTCCGTAAGCATCTTCAGAGGAGTCGTTCACAAACTGTTCGATGTCCTCCTGTGTCGGAGGCAGGCCGATCAGATCCAGGTAAACGCGTCGAATCAAGACTCGACGCGCTGCCGGTTCGACAGTCACCAGCCCCTGCTGCTCCCGTTTTACTTCCAGAAAAGCATCAATCGGATTATTCAAGCCCACATCGGGAACCTTCGCCTTCACGGGTGCCTGAAAGGACCAGTGATCTTTGGGGCGACCGGGAATCTCTTCTTTGGGTGTGACGGCGCCCTGCTCAATCCAGGTTCGGATGAGGGCAATGTCATGCTCCGACAGCCGCGACCCTTCCTCAGGAGGCGGCATCTGCTCATCTCCTTTGGCCAGAATCCGCTCCAGCAGAATGCTCTCGTCCGGCTTACCAGGGTGAATGACGGCCCCCGAATAACTTCCCTTGAGCATCAGCTCCCGGGTCTCAAGACGCAACTCCGCTTCCTCTTTCAGAGCGCTGTGACAGGCAAAGCACTTCTCTGCAAAGAGGGGCTTAATCTCTTTCAGGTAGTCTACTTTTTCCGCAGACTGGACTGGCCTGGCAGATCCGGTCAGCAGGAACAACAGTATGAGGAAAGAGGCGGGTCGAATTTGTCGAGGATATCGTATGCTCATACATTAATATTAACCAGGGAACCCAAACCGTGATAAGTGCTTACTTTTGATTTTTATATATTATATATATTTTTCATTGTATATTTTATACAAAATAGAGATTGTTTCACTCATAATCAGGACAATACGAATAAGGGAACCTGTCGGGCTGGAAGGATTGGAGTACAGTCAGGAATTGACGGCAGCCAAACGGCTGACAGCTTCTGAGTTGATCAGCCTTGAAGTCCGAACATTTCGCGTCTACTATTGCTGCACGGAAAACAGGAAGTTCAAACGCGATAAACTGAATTCTGTCCGGTATTTCGGCTGCAGGAAGTAGCTCCCCCATTTCCAGGTAAATTAGAAATTGATCGATGGTTTCATGATCCGCACCGGGAATCGAAACGTTTACTGCTGCCAGACATAATACACGTTCACATCCGCGTCATTCAACCAGCGATTACACATAAGGGATTTGACAATGACTGAAGATACTAATTTGAGTAAAGAACCAGGAACTCACAAAGAGTTTTCTCAGGATAGTATCTACCTGATTTCCTATCCCAAAATCGTATTTCTGTACCCGACCCTGATGGTTTCAGTTGCTGCTGCGATTTTCATGACCTTCGCGGGAGAATCCGCCCACATCGGTGGAGAGCGTGAGCATGTAGCGGAAGTCATGGCGCTGATCTTTCTGGGGGTCTTTGGATTTAATCTGACCGTCCTCGCATTTGATTTCCCACGTACGACTTCGCTGACGCTGTTCTTTCTGGGCGCTGCAATATTTATGGGGGCCTGGATGATCCTGCGGTTTAATCCGGATATCGTCCCTCCCCTGACCAATCTGCTGAAAGGTTTGCGTCCCTGGGCGAATTCGCAGATGTACTGGCTGTTTTCCGGAATCCTGGGGCTGATCTTTATCTGTGTGGGCATTTATGTTCGCTTTGATTACTGGGAAGTCAAAGGCAATGAACTCCTGCATCACCACGGTTTCCTGAGCGATCTGGAACGTTTTTCTGCACCAAACCTGAAGATCGACAAAGAAATCAGCGATATCTTTGAGTATCTCCTGCTGCGTTCCGGGAGACTGGTGCTGCACCCGCGAAATGAACCTCGGGCGATCGTACTGGAAAATGTACCTTTCATTTCCAGTAAGGAAAAACAGATTACCCGCATGCTGGGTGCCCTACAGGTGCAGGTGCGAACGGACAATTCCTGACGAGGAGCAGACTGAACCTCTTTTTAGAGACGCGTGTCGATCAGGAATGGGTTTCCCTCGATTTAAAGTAAGTTTTAACCTCAAGTAGTAATCTGTCGCTGAACCAGTGTCTTATCAGACCTCGAATGGCACGTTGGCCAAAATGGTCCGCACGCTCGTTGGCGTGCTCGCCTGACATTGACCACCTGTCAAGACAGGATTGATAGACCACCAGACTGGTCGGCGGCAGTTGGAGATGCTGGTAATGGGTAAAAAAGGGAAAAAGAAAGCTTCGAAAGAAGACCCGAATTCACGTACCATCTGCCAGAACCGCAAAGCCCGGCACAACTACGAAATCCTGGATACGCTGGATTGCGGGATTGTGCTGGCGGGCAGTGAAGTCAAAAGTATTCGCGCCAATAAGGTTTCGATCGAAGAAGGCTTTGCGCGGATGCAGGAAAACGAAGTCTGGCTGTTCAACGTTGATATCGCCCTGTACCCGCAGGCCAATACCATGAACCACCAGACCCGCAGGCCGCGAAAACTGCTGATGAAAAAAGCAGAGATCCGCAAATTCGCCGAGCGGTCTGAAAACTCCAGCCTGACGTTGATCCCGCTTACCATGTATTTCACACGCGGACTGGTGAAAGTCAAACTGGGTATCGCCAAAGGCCGCAAACTGCACGACAAACGCGAAAAGCTCAAGAAAGACTCCGCCCGCATGGATATCCAGCGGGCAATGCGAGCCAGAAATAATTAAGGCCCCGGAGATTTCTCCCCGGGGCTTTGAATGTTCTGTCGGATTTTCTTCTCCGAATTAATTCTTTTCTTTATTCGGATCGATATACAGTTTGAGGTGAACTGTCTGACCTTTTTTTGCAGTAGCACCTGGTACGGGGACCTGCTGATAAACGTGGTGGATCAGTCTGGGCTCCTCCGCAGGATCACCGGGCCATACTTTAGTCTGAAAGCCCATTTTTTGAAGTAAGGCTTCGGCAGATTTATAGTTGTGTCCAACCATATTGGGAACTTTGAAAGCTGCCTGTTGAACAGGGGCAGCTTTGGGAACCGGACGCTGTACGTTTTCTTCTCCTGCGTCTGCCACCACTTTTCCTTCCAGGCGGTAGTCGTCCAGATCGGGAGTGAAAGGATCTTTTCCAAAGATGCCTCCGAGGATTCCCCGGTTCTTGTTAGCGACGACATTGCTGAAGATATATACGGTCGATTGATTTCCGCTGGGATGAATCAGTTGCACGGCTGCCGGTAAATAGGTCTTCGGATCCAGCTTGATTTTTGCTTCGCGGTAGTTGGCTGCGTCGGCTCTGCGACGTGGTTTCGCAGCGATGATGATCTGCTCGGGCGTATTCACCAGCAGCTTCAGGAAGTAACGCTGTTTGGCAACTTTCGCTGGCATCCCAAACAGAAACGGCAGGGGCCCTTCCATGATATTGACGCCGCGTCGCTCCAGGGGAATCGGAAAGACTTCGTATTTTTTCTCATTTTCGTCGATGGAAAAGATCCGCTTGCCATCACAGATCCAGCGTTCGTCCTGCCCTGGTTTCAAGGCATAGAAATCGCCTTTGTCATTCGGCTTATCGCTTTTTGCACCCTCAGGAATTTTCATTCCCGCAATATCAATCCGGCCCTTGTCTGGCTGCTCGTAATAAAACCGGCCTTCCGATTTCTTCTCAATTTGAAATACATCGTCGTACTCACGCCGAAGATGATTGCCTTCCAGTTTTTCGATTTTGGCTGATTCCCGTTCCCAGTTTCGCAGGATCTCTTCCAGGGCAGCCGGCAGTTGTTGTTCTACCTCGGGTTCCTGATTGGCGGCCGGTTGTTGCCCAAGCGCCTGGGAAAGCTGATTGCTCAGCAGCAGGCCCGCGGCAGCACAGCAGGTGAATACGAGCGCACTTTGAAGTAAGACAGGTTTCAGTTTCATTGTTTATCCAAATCCTTCCCTGAATTGCAGGTCTGGCAGTTCTCTGTGCCAGTGAGACTGGCGGTGGCCCGATATGATAATGCAATCCGTGCTATTGAAGAAGACAGGTTCATCGAGTGAGGCGGGGAGTGAATTTCAGCTGATTGACGAGAGAAATGGTTTACGGTGACAAGTACTCGAATTTTAACAGGTTTCCAAAATCGTGACTATCCAGATTTCGTGATCTTATTTACCAGGGGGATTCCATTAATTGCACAATCTGGTTCGCCAGACTGTCCGTGGCTGTCTGAGTGGCTGTCGCCAGTGATTGCCCGACTTCCGGTGCAAAAGAAGCCTGTGAAACCAGCTGCACGACATCCGCAGAAATAGGCACTTCCTGTTGTGACAGAATCCTCCCTGTTCGCGTATCTTCCCAGGTCACATCAACCACAAACCTCAGGTTCAGGTTTCGTGGGTCATTATCCTGGGTTGTTGCTAACACGCTTTTATCAATTTGTCTGATCGTTCCGGTTAAACGTGTATCAGCCTCGATTCCTTTGGCCAGGCGAAAGGGGGTGCGTGACTGAATTTTTCGCTGGACCGCTTCGGTCAGCTGATATTCATAACCGCGACGAAACGTCTTATTTTCAAAGATGGGTACATAAACGGTCTGCACGTCTGTCTGATAGGAATTGCCAACGGTGTACCCGCAGCCTGTCATATCACAAGACAACAGTAACAGTAATAACATTTTAACCAGGAAACGTTCCATAAATTTATTCAACAGATCACTGAGAATCGGACCTGCAGGCACAGCTGTTACAATTTGACGCGCGCTGGCTCTGCCTCTTCTTCCAGAGGAATTTTTCTGATCGGTTCTCCAAAACCTTCCAGTTGCAGTCGTGCCGGTGCTTCCAGTTCACGGGGTGCCTCGGCTGCGTTCGCGGGGGGATTTACAGGAGCCGGTTCAGATTTTCCAAACCCAGGCAGACCCGGCAGAAATGATTTTGCTGGCTCAGGCTGTTCGGCGACCTGCTTTTTGGGTGTCGCATAATTCGCCCAGAGATGGCTGGTATTCTCTGCCCCCAGTTCTGCCAGCAGTTCACGCGCCTGATTGGCAAACGGAGAAGTCGGATAATGTTCAATCAGCAGGTTACAATAAACGGCGGCAGACTTGGGTTTACTGCGACGCATCCAGTATTGCACGGTTTCCCACTCACGCTTTGCTTTGGCATGTTCGATTTTTTTCAACTCTTCTTTCAACCGGGCCTGTTGCGCTTCGGGAAACAGTCTGAGTGTTGTCTCTTTCAGTTCTCCTGCATCTTTCAGCACGGTGGCATCATAGGCGGGCCCCTGGTAGGACATGAGTTTCACATGTGTTCCCAGCATGAAGGCATCTTTGAGATGCGGGCTTTTCGGATATTCTTCCCGCAGCAGGCTGAAAGTCCGGTCGGCATCCATGTAGCGGCCTTTTTTCAGATAGTGACTGGCGGTCAGCATTAAAGAATCATCAGCCAGGGGGCCGGTCGGATCGTGGAGCCAGATCGATTTGAGCGCTTCCAGTGCCCTGTTTTCGGTATCGAAGACGGGGCGGCTGCGATCAAACAGATTCGGGATTAAAGCCCAGCGTGTTTTTCGATCTTTTCCGTCAGTGGGAATCTCCGGTGTTTCAGAGCCGGGTTCTTCCAGATTGACCTGCTGAATGTCACCGCCTTTGACAATACTTGGCTCCTGCAGCCAGTAACGGGCTATGGTAAACATTCTTTTGGTTGTCTGATCCAGATGCCGCGTCGAAGGGAAATCAATCAACAACTGGTCATAGCTGTCTTGTGCCCAGGAGTATTTCTTTTGAGCAAATTGCGATTCCGCCACCATGAACTGGGCGTCTTCTTTGATCGGATCGTTTTTAAACCGCTTTACGATCGACTTGAATTCCTTTTCCGCTGCTTTAAAATCCTGTGCTTTGAATGTTTCGTTGGCCTTCTGATATTCGGCAGCACCGACGGAAGGTTCGATGAAGTTGGCTTCTTTCTTTTTTTCCCACATTGCGGTCTGCATGATCCGCTGCATCGGGCCACGCACACCCTCGATGGAGGGATCATCCGTCGCGCTCTTCTTAGACCAGGGAGGTTTCATCGCGGAAAAACCGGATTCACGATCGCCAAACATGGCGCACCCCGAAACCAGACCACAGATCATCAGTGCAGAACTGAGCAACAGGAATCGAGGCTGGCTGGAATTTTGATATTTTAAGTATGAAGTGGACATGGTCATCCCTGACTTCCACCTGGGGGAAATGATGTGATTATAGTTGAAGGTAGGGCGCCATTTTGGGGCGGCGGCCCAGGATATGAGACATGGTTGTAGACAGTAGCTGTCGAATTTCTCGTTGTTGCTGAAGGGACAAGTTTAATCGCTGGGAAAGTAATGTATTCTCGTCAGACAGCTTCTGCAGGATCGCAATTGCGCCACGGGAAACACGTACGTTACCATGCCGCTGTTGTTCACAGTCCTGACAGTACAGCCCGCCATTACCGGCATCATACAGATACGATTCCGACGGCCCGAGTTCTCGACTGCATCCTGCACAGTATTCGAACTGAGGTAGCTGACCAATTTCTTCTAAAATGCTTAACTCAAATTTTATCAACGATTTCTGAAAATCATCGTGTTCCTGCAGGTGGTGCAAAACTTCACAGGCCGCATCATACAGCTCTGGATGAGGATCATATTCCTCAGTCAGGGCATCCAGTAATTCGGCAATGTAGTAGCCCACATACAGGTTGGATAGACTTCCAGGATAAGGGCGAAAACGATTTACCAGCTGAGCTTCGGTCAACAGATCGAGCCCGCCGGAAGATTTTCGGATGAAGACTATCCGACATGTGGCTAACAAGTCAATAGCAGCCTCAAACGAGCTTTTCAGCCTTTTCGCACCTTTTGCCAATGCTGCAGTCTTCCCAAAATCCCGGGTAAACCAGGTGATCACTTTGCTGGATTCGCTGAAATCAGCCAGACGGATCACGATACCTTCGGTTTTTTCATTCGACATGGATCAAGCCAGAATACGCTCTGTGAGTTCAACCGGATTGTCCTGTCCCGGTAAGGGAATCAGAAACCTGGCTGACGTAGGGTGAACGGGAAGATTGGATTTTAGGAAGTGACGTAGCGTTCTGAAAAGGAGAATCAGGAGTATTTCAGACAGGCAGAGGGGAAATAAAAATAGCCTGCGAACACGTTCGCAGGCTGAATTGTTGCGCGAAGGCAACCAGCGCTCAATTGGAGACACACTTTTAACTTTAAAGCGTGTACACTTTCAGGAGGCCCGTCAGGATCCTATGCGAGATCCTGTATGTCAGGCAGAGTATGGAAACGTCTGCCGGTGATTCTTAGAAGACGTCCAGATGGAAATGATTTCCTGAATGGTAAGGACGCTCACTGGGATAAAAATTATGCCAGCTTTTGTTGTAGACAGGAATCCGCATGTTTTCCGGATACCGATAGTAGAGGTTATCGTAGCTACCCTGTGGTCTCTGGAAGTTCTGGGGATAATACACATAGGGGTAGTGATAAAAACGATTCCAGTCAGTAGGTTGTCCACGACCAGCCGCCAAAGCATCCGAAGGCGAAAAGGTAGACGTGGCCAACCCAACCACAAACAGGAACAACCCTGCGAGCATGAGACGCCGCACCATCATAGTTCTCTCCTTGCCAGTCGGTAGAATAAAGCGATCAGTCCAGCCTGGACTGTCCTTGAAAATCAGCAGAGGAATTCCTGAATTATCAGGACTCCACAATATTCATCGGCCTGGAGAACGGCGTCACAACAGGAAACTTCTGCACAAACGGATTAATCAGCGTAATTCAAACTGATCACACGTATCAAACCTCGACTGGTCGCTTGCCCGGTCTCACACGAGCCAGGCTGTCGAAATACCTTCCATGATCCAGCGATCCAGCAGGCTGAACAGTTCTGACTCCTGAGTCGTTTCTGTTTTCAAAGAATTGACCGTTTGAATATCCGCCCCTGTCGTTTCCCACATCCGGCCCAACCACTGTGCTGAGTGCTTGCTGTCAGATTGAGCGGTAGAGCGACGGTCGAGCAGGACCCGGTTTTTCTTCAGGCTGGCACCGGCTGTTTTTTGAAAATCCTTATCACTGAAATTCCCGTTAAGCAGAGCAGCACCGGCAAAAAAATGAGGCGCTTTCAACAACAGTTTCGTGGCCATCGAACAACCGCTGCCAGTCGCCGCCAGATAGATTCGATCTTCATGAATATTCAGAGCTTTACGGAGTTCGACGACTGTTTTCTGAATGTTTTCCATGAACTGGGCGGCAAACAGATGACTGTCGGGCCAGTGGTAGCCGTTGTCTGGCGCTGCGGGATCAATGGCAGGTGCACGGAAGGAGAGCCCCAGGTAATTTCGCAGGCTGATTTGAGGCATGATTTGATGCAGGTCATGCTCTGATCCCCCGTCAGAGTGCAGCCAGATCACCAGTGGATAAGCATAACCCGGCTCATAATGCTCGGGGCGAAACAGGGAAATATGTTTGAGAGGCAGTTGGATCGGCGATGCCGTACTGCCCTGTAATCCCAGGATCCGATTCTCTGCCGATGATTGCAGATGATCCGTTTGTTCTGCATTCAATGCCTGTTCAATCCATTTAAGACGCTGCGTAAAATCCATTGTCAATCTGCTTTCGAAGAGTAAATCAGGGGGTAGTCTTAAATGTGGGGGAAGTTACGAATTTATTTCTGAGCGGCCAGTTCCATTTTGGAGGCAGGGTTCGTCCCGGCAGGGCTGGTTGCACCATACACGGGAAGATCAATGGACGAAGCCACTTCGCTCATCGGGAAGTATTTACCGGGGCAGGCAGTCGCTTTGACATCGCGGTGCCCCTGTACATGATCACTGGAAATATTGTATTCTGCTTTGAGAACACCCACCAGTTTTTTGACCGCAGCCAGCTGCGCATCGGAGGGTGGCTCATTTTCGAAGTTACCAACCAGACAGATGCCAATTCCATGCTGGTTATACTTGTTATCGCCGGCGTGGGCACCATGCATCTGCTCGCGCCAGCGGAACGTGGACTCGATCGAACCGTCGGGCATACCGTTTCCGTTACCAATTACAAAGTGATAACCAATGCCCAGCCAGGTGTTCCCTGATTTATCTTTTTTCTTACTGTGCAGTTCATGAATACTTTCCACGCTGCCTGTCGTTGAGGCAGTATGGTGAATCACAATGTATTCCCAGTCGCGGACTTCCGCCTCTGGTTTCCAGGGGTTCTGCGGCTCAATCGCCAGTGGTTCCACCGCGATCGTAGGTGGTGTCGTAAATAAAGGCGCACCAGGCACGGGTTTGGCAACCTGAGGTGAGTATTGGGGAGCCGGCGTTGGTGAATTGATCGCCACAGGAGGTAAGGAGTTCCGCTGAGTGCATCCTGAGATTTCAAAGGCCGGCAACATCGCGACGCAACACATTATGATGCCCTTCATATTGCTGCCCTCCCTGACAGCGAATCTGCAGATCAACTCATTTGAAAAAAGGAAACGGAATGATTTGGATCCAGACGGTGATTACTTTAAGTCGGGACTGTAATTCCGAGCCCTTTTTGTGTCAATGCGGGGAGTGCTGGTGCTTTGAGCGGTGCACAAACCGCAATAGAAAAACTTGAATCCAATCACACAGAAATTGGAAAAAACTCCTTATATCACCCAAATCCGGGACGCATCTTCAACCCGTCTGACCTGTTTTATCCATTTTGCGCAACAGACACGATTTCGAGCAAAAAATCAAGATCCGAGATGAAAGACTCAATCTGGCCTCGCAGGCAACCGCAAACATGTGGCATCGAACAGAGGACACAATCACCATAAACAACTGTTAAAAAAGGGGTTACACTACTTTTGAATCATCTCTGCGATTGACATCTGTAAAATAAGCCGACTCGGTCCAGTGCTTAAACCATACATGCAGCTGTTCCGCCAGCTGATCTGCTTCCATGAGCCCTGCTGCTGCGAATTCATTGATCGCCTCACCCACTCGCATTCCCTGATGCAGGCAGGAAAGCAGAAAAAACTCCGCTTCAGAGATGGCTGCGCGACGCACGATATATTGCCGACGCGTGATGGCCAGATATGTGATGTGCGGGTCCGGGATCGCTGGGGTCTCACCCCGTTTTGTACTGGTGATATATTCGTGAACGGGAAACTGAAACTGCAGTAAACGAAAGCAGGGAGCCATCTTCAAAGTCAGATCGGGCCATTCTTCCGGAGTCACTGCCTTCAGATTCTCCGCTGTCAGCAGTTCCTGCTTTTCGATTCCGGGACCATCAAAGACTTCGCTGTAAACCCGCTCCAGCGTCGCCAGTTCGATCAGAAAATCAGTCCAGTCGGCTGCTTCTGCCTGCGACTCGGGTTCAGGTCGACTCTCCTGCAGGAAGCGGGGGAAGCGTGCTCCCAACTCTCCGAGTGTATAACTGGCAGGAGGATACTTCTGCAGATACTGCAAACTGAATGCACCAAAGGCGGCGGTGCCCATCGCGGTCACCAGGGCCGCATATTCCTCACTGAGACATTCGAGCAGCCGCGCATAGTAGGCATTGGCATAAATACCAATGCGTTCCTGGCTCGTCTGCTGACTGGATCTGGTAATTACCGACTCCAACTGGTGGTCTAGCAGCGGTATCTCGCGTTGTGCTTCTTCCGAAGCGATGCCCGCTGTGATTCCCCCCGGCGCGCTGATCACGGTCTGCATCCAGCGCTGCAGCTGTTCCAGTTTGCGTTTCTGCTGGCTCATTCCACTTCCGCCACAATAAATGATGCTGGATGAGGAATCGCCTGCGAATCGATGTGGACAGGCTCTATCTCTGTTTTCATATTTTGCGCCGCGGGAAGATTTTCATCCATGTACTGACGGGCCTTTAATACTTCCTGATGCACAACGGGAAACGGAGGAATCTCCGCGTCCCATTCCAACAACGTTGAGACTCCTCCGGTACGCTGATGAAGTAAGCGAAACAGATTCCAGACCGGGTCGACCACATGCCCGTCATGAGTATCAATCAGATGAGTTCCGCAGTTGGTGTGCCCGGCAAGATGACACTGCACCACCCGCTCTGCAGGAATTGCTTCTACATAAGCGACCGGATCAAATTCATGATTTACACTGGAGACATAGACATTATTCACATCCAGCAGCAAACCGCAGTCCGCTTCTTCCGCCATGCGACAGACGAATTCTGACTCGCTCATTGTGGAATCCTGAAATTCGAGATAACTGCTGGGGTTCTCCAGGACCAGTGGTCGTTCGAGAATGTCCTGTACGATTCGAATCCGTTCCACCAGATGGGAAAGTGTCTCTTCGTTGTAAGGAATGGGGAGCAGATCATGTGAATTGCGGCCGGCGACACCGGTCCAGCAGACATGGTCGGAAATCCAGCGTGCGTGAATCCTTTCCGCCAGTCCTTTCAGTTTTTCCAGATAGTCACGGTTCAGCGGGTCGGTACTGCCTATCGACAGCGAAACGCCATGCATGACGATCGGATAGTGTTCCGCAATTTGTTCCAGAACAGCACGTGGGCGACCGTTTGAATCCATAAAGTTTTCAGAAATGATCTCAAACCAGTCTACTTCCGGCCGGTGTTCCAGGATATGGGAGAAGTGTACCGTCCGCAGACCGACTCCCAGCCCCAGATTCTCATGTCCCAGACGTGGTTTCCGCATGCGTCTTTACTTTCGTTCCTTGAGTTAAAACTCTGAGGAGTGTTGCATTCAGGTTCTGATATAAAGCGGGCTCCTTCACAAACTGTTTGAAAAGGAGCCCGACTTCCCTGTCTTTCAACTGACTCTTAATTTTTTTTGGGTTCTGGTGCAGGACCGACTTTCTTACCCGCTTTTTCCATGGCTTTTTCGAATTCAGCTCGTGCAAGCTTCCAGGCATCAGGCATCAGAGGAATATGACAGCCTCCTTTACCTTTACACGAATTCATGCCGGGGTTGCTGCCACAGCCGCCCTGCCCTTTACACTCGTTTTCACCAGAACAGCTGTGTTCGGCAACGGAAGCACATGCTCCCAGGCCGGCACATTCATTTTCAATCCCGGCGTGTTTGCCTTTGCAGGTATTCAAACCGCGGCAGACATGAGGTTCTTTCATCAGCAGGCTGACATCTTTATCACCTGTTTCGGCTCCCCCTTCAGCAGCATGGTCATGATTGTCATGCGCATCAGCAGTTGTACTTCCGGCTTCTGCATCAGCATCAGGTGTTGCAGGTGCAGGTTGAGATGCAGGCTGACAACCTGCCATGGAACCTGCAACCACTCCTCCAAAAGCAGCAAAGGTCAGTCGATTAAAATCGCGTCGATTCATTTCCGGACGTTTCATGGATTACCTCGAAGTTTCTATACGGCAAAAAGATGTGAGATCTAACTGAGAATTCAGACTAAACAGCAAGCAGCACCCGTTCTGTGAGTTATCTCACATTTCAACTGGGAATTAAACTGAGGATATAGTTTTTCAATCATTTTTTGAACTTCTTTTTAATCAACCTGCGTCTCAACTTTTGACTTGATTTCAGTTGCATTTCTTCAATGTTGACTATCTTTAACCAGCGCCGTTCCCGCTGATGTAATCAAACTCACATATTCAATTTTGAAAACGTTCGATACTCATTTCAGGCAAACTGCTGTCTTATCAGATCTGAAATGAGACCTTGCTTGAAACACCGCGTTAATATCGAAGGTTGCGAGATCCCTGTGAAAAGAAGCCAGTGAAATGTCATTGATTTCGAATGGATCAGTCCTGGATCAGGGAGAGAAAAACTGTAATAGAATCCCATCAAAACGGAATAATTGACGTATAAAGTATAAGCCCCGAGTGAAACAATCTTTCTGGACGTTTTACATTCTGATAAACCCTTCCAGTCATAACACTTACCTGAAGTCATTCTCGATCGGATCTGCCGTTGCTTCTGAAGTCAGTCCGTTCTCTGATTCATTCCCGTTTATCTGTACAAGATCCAAACAAATCAACTAATTACACTCAAGTTACCGGACAACTACGGAATATCCCGTTTTCTTCCGGCTGAAGATTAAGTCAGAGCACTGCAGGATTTACCTCACCCCTGCTCTGTCAATGCAGAGAACTTAGACAGCTTGCGAAACACCCGTAACCGTATACTGATCAGTAACCGACATAAACCTCATATCAATTACAAAAATCTGAACCAGAATAATCCTGCAAACTGAACAGACCATCAAATATTACCGATATGTAAAGCGTGTAGGACCTCTGGATATTTATCATAAGGAACCATTATGCGTACCGGGCATTTTATCATTTTTTCGCTGAGTTTATTAAGCCTTCCCTTCTTTGGGGAATCCACATACGCCGAAGAGATCAAATGGCAAACTGATTTAAAACAGGCAGCAACTCAGGCTCGTTCTGAGGACAAAGCAATGTTGATTCAAATTGGTGCGTCCTGGTGTGGATTCTGTCACAAAATGGATCGTGAAACTTATAAAGACGCAAAAGTCATCAAGCATATCAACTCCTGTTTTGTTCCCATTCGCGTGGATGCAGACGAAAACTCGGAGCTGGTAGAAGCGATTGGCGTTGCCGGACTGCCCACCACTGTGATCATTACTCCCCAACTGAAAATTGTAAAAAAGATTTCCGGTTACGTGGCAGCTCCCGAAATGCAGGGGCATCTCAGTAAAATCTGCCTGGTGAATCATGAGCAGGCAGCGCCTCCCCTTAAACAGCAACCCATCCAGAAAATGAGTCAGAAGCAGGTCGCACCTGAGTTTGCCTTCAAAAAGATCTGCCTGGTAAGCATGCTGGATGATCAGGAACTGGTCGAAGGCGATGTCCGATATACAACAGAATACAAAAGCCAGACGGTCTGTTTCGCGTCGATTGAACACAAGCAGAAATTTGATGCAGCCCCTGAAAACTACTGGCCCGCTTTTGAAGGAAAATGCCGCGTCTCACAGCTGGAACGCAATCAGTCTGTAGAGGGAGATCCCTATGCCGGAGGCGTGTATCGCGAGCGACTCGTATTTTTCACCTCAGAAGCAGAACGGGACAAGTTTACTTCAAATCCGGGTTATTACCTGATCAGTAAGTAAAGAAAAACACCTGACAGTCATCCTCAACTCCGGTTGGAAGGGAGAGAAACAAAATCGCTGTCAGGTGCAATTGCAAATTCATTCAACAGCCTGTCGCCGACTGTGGTGACAGGCTGTTTTTTTTATTGATCGTTTAGATTGAAGGTTATTTAACAGTTTCGATCGATTGAGGTTCCAGCCAGATAAACTTGCCTTTCTGAGCAATCTGTTTACCTTTTACATTGACTGCCAGGCTCTGAAAACGCCCTTTATATAATTCAGGATGTGAGGCATGTGCGCCTTCAATCACATAAATTTTTCCGTCGTCACTTTTGACCGCCAGGCCTAATTCATCCGGATTCTGCCTGGGATGCACCCCGAATTCACAGGCAGCACAACCGGTGGTCCCTCTAATGGAAACCAGTTCAGAGGCAGCAGGCGAATCACTGGCGGCTGCCTGTTTTTTATTTAAGCCAGCGACATATTTCGCAGGATCTTTCTGGAACTTCTGCATCACAGCCTGGCTGGGGAACTGATATCGCAGCCCCTGGTAGATCGACGTAAACTCCGGTTTCCCAGGCACGTCTTTCCCGCCATCGACTTTACAGACAATACATTTCCCATCGCAGGCCAGATCAACGTCAGCGTATTCTGCAGGTGATTTATCAAAAACCGCTTTAATACTTTCATTCGGAAACAGAAATACGCGTCCCTCGTAAAAACTGATATGATCAATCTTACCCGGCTTCCGCAGGCCATCATGATGAGCAAAGCAGACGGTGCAATCTCCTTTTAAAGCAGGAACATATTGTACCGGTGCTGCTTTAAACTTCTGTTTCACTTCCTCTGAGGGAAACAGATAAGTCTGGCCATCATAGATCTCAGCAAACTCAGGCTTTCCGGCCACCACTTTCTTACCGTTCACCAGGCAGACAGCACAGTTCCCCTCCAGGGCAACGGGAGCCTGTTTTTTCTGACTGTTTTCTGTCGCATTCGCAGCATCATTGAGACAGACTACAGATACCAATACTGCTGCTGTCATTCCAAACCGAAACAAATTCATCTGCATCTCCTGAAACGTTCACTCTGTTTGCTATGAAGGGAAGCCGCACTGCTGGTAATCATAATGGTCAACCTCGAACAGAATCCCTGACACACTGATTCATAGTTGATGAACCAGAACAGTCTCAGTATTGCGGTCGTTGCGGGTGTGATCTGTGCTGTATTTCACAGTCATGAATTTTTTTAGAACTGAAGCCAACAGTCTGCTCACTGCATGACCAGTGAGAAAACGGTATTGCATGAAATGCTCAAGTGTTGATAATCAAAGCCTCTCTCCCAAACAAAGATATTCACAGACATTTCTCAAGTCCTCTCTAATTCTTCAGTTATAACAAACCAGGTGCCTTATGTGGTGCACAAGTTGCCAGTCCGATGTGGCTGCCGAAGTTTCGCCAGATTCCAAACGCGTGCAATGCGCGACGTGTGGAAGTGATCTGGGCACAACATCGGCTGCGCGTATCAGTGACAAAACCAAAGAGGCCCGTGAACTGCTGGCCCGCTGGTCGAATCGCGAAATCCTGGATCCATACGGTCCCCTGACGCGATCCGAGTCGCGCGCTCATAGTTCCGCATCACTGTTTGAACAACCTGAACCACCACGGGCAGAGACAGGTTCACAACCGGTGAGAAAAGCAGAACCGGAACCCGCTCCTGCTTTTCAGACAAATGAATCACATATGAATTCGGAGACTGTTCTCGACCAGACTGACGCGGATGCTTTTTACGAGACGGATCAGGTAGAAGATTATGAAGAAGAGATCCTGCCTCGACTGCATTCTGAGTACCGCGATATTCAAGACCTGATTGAAGAAGATGATCAGAAACCCAACTGGCTGGGACTGGTGGGACAGTTGATGGCCTATGGTGGCGTTGCCGTTTTGACAATTGGTACCACGCTTGTCTTATGGGGCTATTATGGTGGCCCTGCAAACTATGCATCAACAGGCTGGCTTATCAGTACGGCAGGTCAGATGTTGCTGTTCCTGGGTGTGATCACACTCGTCTCGGCAGGCATGGAACAGACCACCAGTTCTGTCAGCCGCCGGATTGATCGTCTGGGCAAACGCATCTTTCTGTTTGAACAGGCCATGCTCGAACAACAGCAGACAATGCAGCGGAAACGACGTGCTTCCACTGCTGTGAAACGTGCTGCAGCAGAAACGGCGTCACGCAAATCGGCCTAAGCCATCACCTCACCTCTCAAAACCTGATCAGAATTCCGCCCGGGATTCCAGCAACAACAGGTGTTCTTTAAGCGATGTTCCCTGTGGCGCGGAAAAGCCACCCAGCTTCCCCCCGGATGCAATCACACGGTGACAGGGAATCAGAATTGGAATCCGATTTGAAGACATCACGGTCCCCACCGCACGTGCAGCACGCGGTGAACTGGCTCTCTCCGCGAGTTCACCGTAAGTAATCTGCCTGCCATATCCAATCTGCTGTAAAGCTTGGACGACACGCGACTGAAATGGAGTCATCTTCGTTAATTTCAGTTTCACGTCCTGAAATTCCACATGAGCCCCCTGAAAATAATCCTGCAGCCGTTCCTGCAATTTCGGATACCAGTTCGATTCAAGGACTGATTTCGCAGAAGACTGTCCATCCCGATGAGTCTCCGCCCTGATTACACGCAGCAGATCATTTCTGGCAGGCAAGCCCATCAGGAACCGTTCTACAGTCTCTTCCCTCCCCTGCAGACCACACCAGCCGATTTCCGTCTGAAACAGCGACCAGTATGAGTCTGATTCAGCAGCAGAAGTGGTTAAATGTTCTGTTTCAGGAACTACACGCTTTACATAAACAGTTCTTTGACCCATCTTAATTTCTCCGATAGAATAAGTTCCACGAATGAGCCTCGGCTGACAACTTCTGGCCGGAGTCGTCAGTCCCAATTATATGATGATCGAGCAAATATGCATCCATACAGCATGCTGTCTGATGATTATTTCATCAACTTGAACCTGTGCACGGAAATGACACTCCCTTCCTCGCGGGATACCGTTTTGAATTTTTTTGAACGGGTCCAGAAATCATTTCCCAGCATGCGGAATTTCTATAATCGCGGTGAAAATGGTTTCATCCTGGAAGAAGATAAAGAAGAAGTCGGGCAGCAGCGCTGGATGTCTCTGGAGTCTCAGCGAATCTGTAGTGGCTATTTAAATCCGAAGGATCCCGAAGACTGCCTGGAACAGAACCGGCTGATGCTGGAACTGGTTCCTTATATGCTGTCTGTCAGTCCGCTGGATTGTGAAGCCCTGGATTATATCGTCGGTTTTGATTTTACTTATCGGGGTAATCATGATGCCCTGGTCGCTGAAGTACTCGGTGCCAACCATGCCGTCGACAGCCTGCTGCAGATTCCCGGTTCACAGGCTTTGAACTACGAGCCTTCAATTACACTCAGCCTAGAAGATTCCTGTCGCTGCCAGGCACGACTGCTGATTGAAACCCGAACCAACGCCTATCAGGTTAAACGGGAGGAGTATCCCGACGAACAGATTTCCGTCTTCTTTACGCTGCGGCAGTACGGAAGTCAGTCTGCAGACACGAGGTTGGAAGACACGATGCTGGATCTGAAAACCAGGTCGGACCAGTTACTGAAGGACTATGTCATCGATCAGGTACTGCGTCCTCTGGCCCAGGCCATTTCAACGAAATAAACCGAGTTTTACAGATTCGGGGCTGGTCCAGTTTCAAAAACCGGTTTCCCGTTATAGAGTAACAGTTTATAAAGAGAATGCTTCTGGAATAACATCAAACTCAAAGGGGATACCCTCGTGGCGCTAACATTAAGTGATTTCGCTCAGTCTCTTACCGTGGAAACCGCATTCAGCGTACTGGCCGTTGCCAAACAGCTTAAAGCAGAAGGTAAAGATGTCGTCGAACTCGAAGTCGGCGACAGCCCGTTTGACAGTACCGCTTCTGCCAAAGCCACCGGTATTGAAGCTATCCAGAACAATCAGTCACACTATTGTGCTTCGCCGGGAATCCCTGAGTTCCGCAAAGCTGCCGCAGAATTTGTCTCCCGGGAATTCAATGTCAACGCAAAGCCGGAAAACATCGTCGTCGGACCTGGTGCCAAAGTATTCGAGCAGTTCTTTTGTGAGGCATTTTTAAACCCCGGTGATGGCGTGCTGGTGTTCAGCCCGTATTTTCCCACCTATCTGCCCAACATTGAACGCCGCGGCGCCCGGATGGTATTGTCTGATCTCAAACAGTCCAATGAATTCCGACCTGACATCGCCGACATCAAAAAGTTTCTGGAAGAAGATCCTGCCCCCAAAGCCATCTTCCTGAACTCGCCTCATAATCCTACTGGTGGCGTCATTGAGGAATCGGACCTGAAAGCCATCGCTGATCTGATTCGCGGCAGGAATATTGCCGTATTCAGCGACGAACCTTACTGCCACATGGTCTGGCAGGGCAAGCATCACTCCATCCTTGCACAACCAGGTATGCTGGATCAATGTGTTTCCGCTTACACATTCAGTAAATCCTACAGCATGAGTGGCTGGCGTCTGGGTTTCTGTGTGGCTTCAGAAGCGGTCGCGACTTCGATTGGAAAAATGGTGAATACCACGCTTTCCTGCACACCCCCGATTGTCCAGCTGGCAGGTGCTGCTGCCCTGAACTGCGATTCCATTGAGCGTGACGAAGTCATGTTGAAATTCCGCGAGAAAGTAGTACTGCTGACCAATAAGCTGAACGAGATCGAACATTTCCATGCGCTGGATCCGCACGCCACATTTTATGTTTTCGTCAACGTTGCTCCGGTCTGTAATCAACTGGGAATTACCAGTCATGGGCTGGCGTTGTACCTGCTGGAGGGCGCCGACGATGACTTCGGAATTGCCTGCCTGGGGGGTGAATGTTTTGGAGAAGCCGGACATGGATTTTTACGGTTCAGCTGTGCCGAGCCGAATGATCGCCTGGAACAGGCGATTGATTTCATTCCCGAAGCACTCTCTCGAACCGAACGTATCGCCAGCTATCTGGAGTCACATCCGGCTGCCCGGTTGAAAGCTCCCTACCCGGTATAAATCGCCACCGCGACGCTCGGCTCTACCGAAAGTCAGCCCCGTTGTTTTCAGGAATGTTATGAACCGTTATCAATTCGTGATACGCAGCGGACTGATTCTATACTGGGTAATCCTGTTTACCGCGACTCATATTCCACTTAAAAAAGGAACCATCCCCCAGGGAACCGATGTGCCTCTGCATTTCATTGCTTATGCCGGGCTCGCATTTCTCCTGACATGGTGGCTGTCGCTCAAATGGGACAGTCTGACACTCAAACGCCTGATTCTGATACTGGTCGGAGTCAGTCTGTTCGGTGCGCTGGACGAACTGCTGCAGGGCATCCCCGTATTACAGCGTGAACCAAGCATTAAAGACTGGATCGCTGACACGACAGGTGCCCTGTTGGGAATGACCCTGTTTCTGATCGTCAGTAAGCCACTGCATCGCATCAGCAGCCACTTCCAGCAGAAATCCGACCCACGGGATTAAGTACCCGGTACGGCTGGCTCGTAAATCCGGTTACAGCTTCTTACGGGTAGAAGGAGTGCGCCAGCGTCGCTTTGATTTTTCCAGCAGCGTCAATGCGCCAGCGGGGCCCCAGGTTCCAGCGTAATAAGGTTCGGGCGTATGCTCGGGACGCTCCCATTGTTCCAGTATGGGCGTCACAAACTTCCAGGCGGCTTCCAGTTCATCACTGCGGGTAAACAGAGTCGAATCCCCGCGCAGAACATCCATCAGCAGCCGCTCATAAGCTTCAGGCAGACTCGTGTGATACGCGTCTTCAAACGCGAAGTCCATCGTGACCGGCTGAATCTGATACTGCATGCCGGGGCGCTTTGTCGAAAATTTCATGGAGATCGACTCTTTAGGCTGAATCCGGAAGATCAGCTCGTTCGGCTTGCGTTCCACCATCGAGCAGATATCGCCGTCACATTCCACTGTCGTAAACAGATTCATGGGAGGATGTTTGAACTGAATCGCAATCTCGCTCACACGCTCCGGCAGACGTTTTCCCGTGCGCAGATAAAAGGGGACTCCCTCCCAGCGCCAGTTTTCCACCAGGACTTCCATCGCGACAAAAGTTTCTCGATGAGAGTCGGCAGGCACGCGTTCTTCTTCCCGATAACCGGGAACCGCCTGATCCTGCGACTGCCCCGCGGTATATTGACCGGCGACCGCCCATTCCGATATGGGGCCTTTTGAGCCCGGAGACAGGGTTTTCAATACTTTCAGTTTTTCGTCACGGATTTCTTCCCCGCTGAATAACGCCGGTGGCTCCATGGCGATCAGACACAGCAACTGCAGAACATGATTCTGCAGGACATCCCGCAAGGCTCCGGAACGGTCATAATAACCGCCACGCCCGTGCTCGATCCCCTGTGATTCCGCGACAGTGATCTGCACGTGATCAACATGGTTGCGATTCAGGAGAGGCTCAAAGATCGAATTACTCAGTCGGAACAACAGAATATTCTGGACAGTCTCTTTTCCAAGATAATGATCGATACGATAGATCTGATCTTCGGATAAGAGCTCACTTAATTCCTGACTCAGTTTTTGTGCCGACTCTAAATCGTGTCCAAACGGCTTTTCAATGACAACCCGTAACCATTGATCATCGGAATTGCGGGGAATCATCTCTGCTCGAGAGAGTGCCTGTACCGCAGGGTAAAAAAGCGAAGGCGCTGTCGCCAGGTAAGCCACGCGTTTTGAAATCACATCTCCCACTGCTTCACGTTCCACATCTTCGATTGTGGATTTCAGAGAAACGTGGTCGCTTTCATCGGTGATATCGACTTCGCGATAAAAGAGCCGCCTGGAAAAAGTCGTCCATTTCTCATCGGTCACCGTTCCTGTACGGGTAAACTGCGAAACAGACTCACGCTGCTCAGCGCGAAACTGCTCGTCTGTTTTAGAACGACGGGCCAGCCCGATAATCGGCAGCTCTTCAGACAGAAAGCCTTCACTCCAGAGATCGTATAACGCGGGTATCAGCTTACGCGCTGTCAGGTCACCTGACGCACCAAAAATCAGGATGGTGGCAGTAGTCAGGTCGACTGAGGGGCTTGAATTGGCCATGAGACTTACATCCGTGTTTTTTCGAGAAATGAGTTGAGGAATAAGAAGAGCGCACTACAGGCGAAAGACTAAATCTGTGCAGACTGCTGTTCAATCAGCGCGTCCAGTTCGCCTTTCAGGCGAGGCAGTATATCATCATAAGAAAAGCGACCCAGTTCTTTGCTCCCCTTTTTCAGATTCACATAATTCGGCCCGCACCAGAGTCCCAGATCCGCGTCGTCCGTTTCGCCGGGACCATTGACGCGGCAACCCATTACGGCAATCGTGATTTTATGGTCTCTGGCATAAGCGGTCATCTGTTTAACGTCTGCAGCCAGATCGACAAAAACTTCATTTTCGACGCGGGAACAACTGGGACAGCTGATGATATTCAATCCCTTCTGGTCGAAATCGACGACGGAGCGAACCCGGCCTGCAGCGATATCATTCAGAATGGAATGCCCGGCTTCAATCTCTTCTCCTTTGCGGTCATTGGGTACCGTCAGAGAAACGCGGATTGTATCACCAATGCCTTTGCTGACCAGTTGCTCAAATGCGATCCGGGTTTTAATGACTCCGTCGGGAGGCAAGCCCGCTTCCGTAACTCCCAGATGCAGTGGGATATCGGGCCGTTTGGCGGCAAACCGGGTATTGACTTCAATCACTTTCGCAGGATCAGAATCTTTCAGTGAAACACAGAACCGCGTGAAATCAATCGATTCCAGAAATTCACAATGATCCAGCGCGCTTTCCAGCATCGGTGAAATGGAATCATGGGGATCATATTTTTCCAGTTTGGCCGGATCGACGGATCCGCAGTTCACGCCCACCCGCATCGCACAATCATTGTCTTTCGCGACTTCGGCAATGAAACGGACTTTTTCCTGCCAGGCTTTTTCGGGCTCATGATGATACAGGTGCCCCGGGTTGTACCGCAGCTTATTGACATACGGTGCGATCACTTCCGCCAGGCGATAATTTTCCTGCAGGTCCACGGTCAATGGAACCGTGGTCTGTTTGCGAATTTCGATTAAAGCGGCTGCTTCCCGCTTATTATCGACTGCAATTCTCACGATATCTGCCCCCGCCTGTTCGAGCGAGTGAATCTGGGCAACCGTCGCGTCGATGTTGCTGGTCTTGGTCGCAGTCATGCTTTGGACGGCGATCGGATGCGCGTTTCCGATCGTGACTGTACCAATTCTCACTTCTCTGGTTGGATTACGAGGTAATTGCAAGTTGTTTATTCCTTATAAGATAATGCCGCTTATCGGCCCGTGAGCGGGCTCCCGGATTGTAAAAGATCGCGGCCTCAACGTCCATTGATGAAAAATGCGAAAAATCAATTGGGATTGACAGATTTTCGTTGTCGTTTTACAAGCCTTCGGTCAATTAATTGCATTTTATGCAAAAAGTGCGGATATACAAAGTAGGTGATATTAAAAATGAATCGTCAAATTGCAGGGATGCTAGTCGGTTTATCGTTGTTCAGCGGATGTGGTTCTGAGTCACATCCTTCTGCACAGCAAGCAGTTAAGCCAGAGAACACCACTAATAACACAACCCAGACAGCGGCGGCTGGCACTCCAGATCCTGCGAAATCAGATTCTGCGTCAGGACAGAAACCGCAACCAAACGCATCCCCCAATACACAGGCTAACGTCGATGCGGCAGCCCTGCAGAAAGCCGAAGAATTCTACCTGCGCGGAATGGAATTCCAGAAACAGGGGAAGCTGGCAGAATCGATTCAGGAACTGACCATGGCGATCAAATTGAATCCCCAGGTCTCACGGTTCTATTTTCATCGAGGCAGCGCCTGGGCCGATTTAAAGCAGGACGCCAGCGCCATCGTCGATTTGACTAAAGCTATTGAGATGAACCCCCAAAACGCACAATATTATTATACACGCGCGCTGTTCTTCATGACGCGGGGGGGTGCCGAACTCGCAGTTAAAGATTTTACTAAAGCCATTGAAATTAAACCAGACAGCCATCAGGCCTTGAATAATCGGGGACTCCTGTTTGCCACCACGGGAAAGCTTAAGGAGGCCCGCGCAGATTTCGAACGGGTTCTGGAAATCAAATCAGACAGCATTGATGCAATGAATAATCTCGGATTCGCATTGATGAATCTGAATGAAACTGACAAAGCATTAGAAGTTCTGAATAAAGTTCTGGAGCAAAACCCCAAATATCTCAACGCTTACGATAACCGGGGACTGGTCTGGAAGAAACGCAAAGAGTATGACAAGGCGATTGCTGATTTTACCAAAGCCATCGAACTCAGCCCGAACAGTCTGAAATTTTACCGACAGCGAATGGCGGTCTATCAGGAGTCAGAACAGCCTGAGAAACAGAAAGCAGATGAAGAAAAAATTGTCTGGCTGCAGAAGCTGGCGGGACTGAACGAGCGGATGGCCAAGTCCCCCGAAGATACAGAGCTGATCCTGGAGCGTGCACAGTTTTACCTGGCATCAGAGATGCGTGAGCAGGCAATGAAGGATTATGCAAAAATCGTCGAACTCACACAGGACACGGGCCGCGGTTATTATATTCGCGGTGCCCTTTATCTTGAAGAAAATAAGCTGGATCGCTGTATCCAGGAATGTTCCCGGGCCATCAAAATTCAGCCTCAGCCGGAAGCCTATTCTGTTCGCGGGGATGCATTCATGAAGCGCGGAGATGTGGAACACGCGTTGCGTGACTTCGAACGCGCCAAGCGGATCGATGAAATCGTCGCCAAAGCATACCTGATGCGTTCTAAATCACATAAAGAACGTGGCGAGTACGAAAAAGCAGCGGAAGATTACGAACGCGCTGTTGCCATCGACCCTTCCCTTGGCCCTGGAAAACTGGACAAAGAAAAAACAGCCGGCAAACC
This sequence comes from uncultured Gimesia sp., assembly GCF_963972345.1. Lineage (NCBI taxonomy): Bacteria > Pseudomonadati > Planctomycetota > Planctomycetia > Planctomycetales > Planctomycetaceae > Gimesia > uncultured Gimesia sp. The sequence goes on from NZ_CAXAVM010000008.1 coordinate 48,283, forward strand.
TGTGATTCGGCCCATTCAATAAGAGTCAGATCCAGATCTGTTCTAAACTGGATTCTCCTCAGATCGCATTTTTTTCAGACAGTTCAATTCATTCAGGCAGGTCTTCATGAGTGGCGGATTTCTGGATGACAATGAGTATGCAGCTCATCCTTCCCAACCGGCAAACGGACTGGATATCAACGACCTGTTATTAGTCAGTTTCAATTCACGGGTCGTCGCTCTGCACCGTGATACCGGTAAGCTGCTCTGGTCATGGAAATCACCCAAAGGTCGTTCCAAATTTCTCGCGATGCTCATTGACGAAGACCAGCTCTTTGTTTCAATCGACGGTTATACCTACTGCCTGGATCCCTTCTCTGGACGTGAAATCTGGTTCAATCCACTGAAAGGGCACGGTTATGGTATTCCCAGCCTCGCTACCGCAAATTTTAATACAGGATCCGCGGCGGCAGCAGAACTGATCGCCCGGGAACAGCAGCAGCAGCGTGGCGCGCAGTAACAGAAGTAAGTCGCTCCTGAAAGACATCGCGTTCAGGAAAGCAGTTCCGCGTTCGTCAGGTGCCAGCGATTCGGGTTGAGAAGTGGTTCGAGTGAGAAATCCGGGCAGGCAGGATTCGCATACACAAACACGTTCGTCTGTGAGTGCCTCTGGAAAAATCCGAAACGGGCCAGCAGTTTCGAAACTTCTTCGCGACCAAAGTAATTGATCACGATCGTCTCCATACCAATCTGTCGACAATAACCGCTGAAAGCTGTCAGCATCAGCCGAAATGATTTCAGATCTCGATAGAAAAAATCCTGAATGCCCGCTGCATAATCACCACTGCGCCCCGTCTCTCCCAGTACAAATACCATGTACCCCAGCAGCCTCTGGTTGCGGTCTTCCAGAGTCATGATCTGAAACCGTGTAGTGGGTTCCTGGCGAAATCGCCATTCCAGAAACTCACGCGTCCGCTCAACCATGACCAGTCCTGCGGAATGCTCTCGAAACAGGGCTTCAAAGCGTTCATCAATCGGGGCATCAAAATTAATTTTATTCTGATGTGGCAAAAACGTCCGCGTCTCCTGCGAATAAAGTCGTAAGCCCAGATCTGCCAGACTGGCAACTCCTTTTCTGATCAGCGGCGATGAAATTCGGTCTTTGAATTTGTATTCCGTCCGAATCGGTTTCACCCAGTGCTGGAATGTACCCACCTGTTGATAGCGACAACGCTTGAATACGGCGGTCGCGGTATCAGTCATGCCGTACACAAAATTGAAGTTGGTATGAGGCAGGTGCGCGATCAATGCTCTTTGCAACTTCAAAGCCGCCTGAGCAGAGCGATGCTCTTCATCGATATTAATCGACTCGGCCTGACCGACGGCAAACGGTTTCCCACCATAACACATGCGACGGGTTAATAAACCCGTTGAACCGATCAGCTTTCCGGCTGATTCTTCATGCGCGAGCCAGCAGTAGTTCTCACCGAAAGGGTTTTGATGGTGAGACCAGTTAAACCATTGAGAGCTGGTTTTCTTAAAATTCCGATTAATCAGGGAAATCAGTTCTTCCTGATCGTCACTCGGGGTCGCCTGAGTGATTGAATAGCCCATGCCCTGGAAACCTGTCAATGCATTCTGATGAGATGTGAAAACAATCGCGCGATATGTTGATTAAACCTAGGTCACACAGGATAAAAGTCAAATCAAAGCGGGCGTTCTCTGTTCGCCTTCTTCCGGTCAATGAAACCAGATCAGGATGCAGTCTATTCAGCTGCAGGTTTATTCGGAAGCAAACTCTTTCACCAGCAACTCGACGATCTCAGAATTTGCCGCCGGGAAACTCAAATCAGGCAGTTCAGCAGCCGGGATCCAGTGAAAGCCATGCAGAGTCTGCTGGAATAATTCATCAGAGGCATCGGCGGGCCGACAGAGCCAGAAATCCAGATCCAGTTCTGCATGGTCGTAACTGTGTTGAACCGACAGCAGTTCATGGACAGGTATGACTTCCAGACCGGTTTCTTCCCTGCATTCTCTGGCGGCACAGGCTGACGAGGGTTCTCCGGTGTGGCACTTCCCCCCTGGAAATTCATGATAGCCTGCCAGAGGCGAATCTCCATTGCGAATTCCCACGAGGAATCGCCGCTGATATTCCACAACGGCAACTCCAATATGACTTATTTTCCGGTTACTCATGATAGCGCTCCGTTTCCGCCGGAAGAGCTGTGCCTGTCTCAGCGATTGTCAGTGACGCGACCGAAAATCATACGACCTGCACTACTCTGTAGAACACTGGTAACGACAGCATCCACATCACGTCCTACAAGGTGATTGGCCTGTTCACATACCACCATTGTACCATCATCCAGATATCCGACACCCTGAGCCTGTGATTCTCCTTCTTTGATGATCTTCAGCTGGATATGTTCGCCTGGCAGATAACGTGGTTTCAATGAGTTGGCAACATCATTCAGGTTGATCACATCGACCCCCTGTACGCTGGCAACCTTATTCAGATTGAAGTCGTTGGTGACAACCTTACCACCCAGTTTTTTCGCAGCAACCACCAGTCTCTGATCGACGGTCAGCCCTTTTTCCTTGTCGGTTTCCTTGGCTTCGTACATGGAAATATCGACGTTCGGGTTATTCTGCAGAGCCGAGAGAATGTCCAGCCCGCGACGACCTCTGACGCGGCGAACTTTATCACTGCTGTCGGCAATATCCTGAACTTCTTTCAGTATAAAGTCGGGAACGACCATTTCGGAATCCAGAATTTTCGTCTCGACGACATCTGCAATCCGTCCATCAATCAAGGCACTGCTGTCCAGTACCAGGGGACGTCCCCCCTTCAGTTCTCGCGAGAACTCAACGTAAGGGACAATAAACCGAAAATCATCTTTGGTCTGCAATAGAAAAGAGATACACAGATAGGGCAGCGTCAGGGTCGTGATCATAACCACTCCCTCACCCCACGGTGTTTTGGATATCACCGGGTTTAACGCCTGGATCAGCAGGTAACTCAACAACACTCCCACCAGCAGACCAAAGTAAATGGCCGACATCACTTCGATCCGTTTACGGCTGATAAGCAGATCCAGACAGGTTACAGCCTGTGTCAGAATCATCAGCAGTACAAAGGCAATCAGTGGATACTGATCAACGGGGCTGGGCGGGTTGGAACTGACAAAGGTGGCGATGGCCCCTGCACATACAAATGCGTAGAGCACTCGAATACTGATTAACAACATTACAAATGAGTCACTTTAAGTCTAAGGCAAGATTTCAGTTACTTGTTCCCATCGATTCTCGCATGCCGAAACTCATTGTAAAAAACAGGTGATTCAGGCCGATTTCAATCGCTTGAATCCGATTCAGTAATATCCCTGTTCTCCGGAAATAAGTCTCAGACATCCAGAGAGTTTGGGAATGATTTTGATTTTTGCTCTAACAGGCAGACAGCAGACCGGGCAATTCCCGCTCTACTTCCCGCCTTGTGAACAGTCCTGATCCGGAGTTGTTTATCTCCAGACCGCACCTGATCCCCTCTGTTTATGTTTTGATTTGTGACAGTCAGTCAGATTTCAATTCAGGACCTCGTCTGCTCCTTCACTGAAACTTCTTCTTATCGACCGACTTTAACTCCTCTTTCCCTTCACAGAGTGCGAGATAACAAAATCATTGTGTGATCTCCCAAACACACAACAGACATCAGCTGTCGTTTTCCGATCTGTTAAACCGTGAAATACAAAGCTGTTATTAAAAACCTTGATACCCGTTTCAGGCAAAGGATAATCGTACACTATAGCCAATCAAATTTGCGGTTGCTACTGAAAAGGAAATCAGAACCATTGATTCTCACATGAATTTTGCAAACATTCTGCAGGCAGCATCTCAAGAGATCTGATTTTATTTCCACTGGTACTATACAATGAAAACAGCCCACAGACAGATGTATCCGTGAGCTGCGCGAATTCTTGATTTTCCCGAGAGGGTTAACTGCCCGCATTCGGACCACCCACCGGTGGTGCAAACTTGATTTTCTCTATGTAACGGATGATGTGTTTCCCGGAGGGATCCAGGCGTCCGGTACAGGCACTCACGGCTTTCAGGGTATATTCATAATGCAGGTTGTAATCGGATTCCAGCTCGACCTCCATATCTTTGGTAATGGGGCTCCCTGGTCTACCGATAATTTTCAGGATCTCATGATTCAGGCCGGCAAATACATTGGGACCATTACCCAGATTGAGCTGTCCCACACGAATCGTATTGAGAGAACCATCTTCATTTGCAACCAGCCTGACTTTTATATCCGTCTTAAGCACAGGTTCGTCGGAAGCTTCCGTGCTGTCAGTAATAGGCATGTTGACATTAAAATCACCTTCCGGCTCCACGATATTCAATGTCAACATAAAGAAGATCAGAAGCTGGAATACCACATCGATCATCGGTGCCATCTGTGGCTCGATCTTTTCTGCTTCTCGACCTGAACTGCGTAACTTCATAGGAATTGATCCTGACAAATTAAAAACTGTTTAGCCAACAGTAGTTTTCTAAGAGTCGTCATTCAATTTTTTGAGTTGCTTTGAAGGCAAACTTGGTAAAGCCGTTTTCCTGTGCCAGCTTTATCAGATCCTGAACCAGACCTGTTTTAACCAGTGCATCGGCTCTCAGAATCACAGGCACATCCTTGGGGTCCTGGTTTTTCTGTTTGTAAATACGCGCTTCCTGTTCGAACTTCGGTCCAAATTTCAGCACGGGAATCTGCTCACCGTTATAAAATATATACGCTTGGGGATCCGTAATCTCCCCTTCAGCGTTCCGATCAAAACCGATATTCAATACCAGTTCGTCCGCGGCTTTGACTACCGGCGGTTTTGCCAGGGAATCCGAAGGCAGCTTCACGCGCTCATCAGCCTGAATCTGCTCGAAGTTGGTAATTACCATGAAAAACGCGATCAGCTGAAACACGATATCAATCATCGGCGTCATATCAACGTCAGCAACCGCTGGCTTTTTGGTCTTGATTTTCATTGAATCACTCTTTATTCAATCAGGGTATGACAGACTGCGACACGCAGCCTGTCTGTTTGATCGATAACGATATTATTTGCTGCTGGAGGAGAAACGGTTCATCAGGCTTTCGCTGATCATGCCGACTTCCAGTGAAAAACGGGCCACCCGGTTTCTCAGCAGGCTGTAGAAAATCATCGCAGGAATCGCCACGGTCAAACCCTCGAGTGTTGTAAACAACGCGGTGGAAATACCGTCTGCCAGCTCGGAGGGCTTGGGTGATGTCGCTGAGTTGGCGATGGTCTGGAAGCTCAAAATCATACCATACACGGTACCCATCAGACCGATCATGGGAGCAATCGCACCAATCAGAGCCAGGTAACTCAGTTTGTGTTCCATGGCCATGTTTTCGTCTTCACCAACTTCCTGCATCCCCTCAACTGCTTCAGAGTAACCCTGGTTGAGTTTACTCAGGCCCGCAGCCAATACACGAGCAACAAACGAATCATCACTCTTCGCCAGTTCGTAGGCTCCCTGGTAATCTTTATTGTTGATTTTTTCTTCAAAGGCACCAATCAGATCGGGAGGCATGAGGTTGTCTCGACGGATCGAAAGAACATTTGCCATGATCAATGCTACCATCAGAAATGAGAGCAGTAACAGGATGAGACCGAAAAAGCCGGAAGCTCGAATCATCCACGCCAGAAAGCTTTCCTGTGCAGCAGCCGGTGCCGCATTTCCAGCAGGAGCAGCTTCACCACCACCGGCAGCAGGTGCTTCGCCCGCTGGCTCAGCAGCCGGTGCCGCTTCATTCTCTGCTGCTGGAGCATCACCAGCCGGTGCCGCTTCATCCTGAAAAGCCCAGCTGTTCGTTGTCAGACCGAACGGTGACAGAATCACAGCCAGAAGTAATAATATGCTCAGGCTACGAACAGCCAGTGAAGTCTGATTCCGTTCCAAGGAATTCCCCATCATCATCGTTGTGGTCTCCGGTCTACTGAAAGGAGTGTTAATCGTGAATAGCTTGTTGTGGGACTGAAAGTGTCTTAAATACAAGTGTGTTATTATTTATAGGCCAAAATTGTATTGTAAAGGGAAGACCTGACGAATCTTGCCAGCAATCTGACTTTCCTGTCAATTTATCAACCTTTAGTGGCTTTTTGCGTCCATTCACTGTCGGGATACTGTTGTTGCAGCACTGCCCGGGCCTCGGCACCCCGCTCTGGTTTCTGAATTTTTCCCCAGAGATTCGACAGGTGGTATAAGGCTTCCGCGTGCACAGCGGGTTCTGATGGAAACAGCACGTCAACATGCAGATAAGCGATCAGAGCTTCTTTTGATTCACCTAAAGCCTGGTAGCAGTCCCCTTTTTTCAGATACGTTTCCGCCAGCAGACTGCTCTGCTGTGAACTGACTTCTTTGATGATCTGATCCAGAACTTTGATGGCATCCTGAGGTTTACCATCTTTTTCCAGACAAATCGCACTTCCCAGTTGGGCAGCATGCTTAGTGGCCAGTTCGCCTGGTGTCTTGCCGTCCATTTTGGCAACGGCTTCGAAAGCGGCCAGCGCCCCCTTGGTATTTCCCTGGGCCAGCAGAACCCGGGCTTTCATATTTTTGGCATCCATCTGGTAATCTTTCCAGGGGGATCGCTCCACTGTACCAAATGCCGAATTCGCTGCCGCATAGTCTTTTTTCGCCAGGTAAGTTTCCCCCAGCAGTTTCATTGCCGGATAATATCGGAAGTGATCACCGTTGGCTTTGACAAAATCATCCAGCAGCTTAATAGCATTATCCAGGCCGGCAGGATTCGATTTGGCACTGCGGGCCGTGGCACGGGCAACCATGAACTGCAGACTCTTTTTCAGATTCGGGCTCGCAGAGCCTTCTGCCTTTTTATACTCTTCCAGAGCGGCTGCATAATTCCCATTCTGCTCCTGATTGCGGGCGATATTCAACTGAGGAGGCTCTCCATCCCAGCGAACGCGTTCAATTTCATTCGCCGGTATTTTGACATCGGAGGCCCCGCGTTTTAATGTCAACTCAGTCTTCGTGTAACCAGTGACATCTCCCAGCAACGGGCTGCTGCCATCATATTGATAAATCGTATCTGCGGCAGTAGCATTTGACGCTGTCAGAATTGAAATTCCTGCCAGCAGAATCAAACTTGACCAGAACGGACGTTTCATGAGTTTGTTGCTCCTCAACGATAATTGATGTCTCATCTCGAGATGATTTCTATTATTCAGAGTCATACCAGCTGAATATCAGCTATCCTGAGATTCATTTTCAGGACGAGGTCGTGACTGTTTCTGTTGTTTTGCCTGAGCCGCCTTCTTTTTGGCAATCGCCGCTTTGCGGGCTGCTATTTCTTCAGGCGACATTTGCGCCAGCTTTGCTTTGCGGGCAGCGATCTGTTCCGGAGTCAGCTTGCGTTTTTCTTTGCCGGATTCACTCTTGTCGGAATCTGTTTTCTCAGTCGGCTGCCTGGTCTTGGACTTCTCGGGTTCTGCTTTGCTGCGTGATTTCTCTACAGAGACGCCGGGCGCCGCCGACTTCGATGATGCGGATCGACTTGGTTTAGGACTCGCAGGCGCAGGAGCCGGAATATCGGCAGGCATCGTGACATTGGTTGCCAGCTGATACGAAGGCCTTGTTGATTTCTTACCAGGTTTCATTCCGAAGAAGTAAAACGCGGCAGCACCACCAACGCCGACCAGCAGGAGCAATACGATGATCATCGTATTGGATCCTCCCGTTGCCTGTGCCACCGGCTGCTGTGCCACTTTCTGACTGGTATCCGCCGGCGTTTCTGTTTCCAGAGGAGTCGCATCGTTGGCGGCAACCGTTTCGCTGGCACTCACGCGTCGCGCCAGATCCTGGGGATCTTCACCCATATCAACCTGGATCTGTCGATACAACTTGTTGAACCGTTCCCAGACATCGTCGGGCAGGTCAACGCTGATCTGGCCCAGCACATTGATTTCGGATTTTGCACGCTCCAGTTTTTCAGCATCATTGACGGCGATCGCATACTTTTGCAGCGACTCTACCTTATTGTACTGGGCATCGTAATACATCTCTTTCAGGTCTTCACGACCTGGTGTATCCATCGAATTCTGCAGTAGTCGCGCCAGATAATTCCAGCCTTTAATTACCGCACCATTTTCCAGTTCCATTCCATTGATGGCATCCATATATTTTTTACTGTTGTCACCCTGACCGCTTGAAGCCCAGGTCTGCAGGAGATTTGCTGCCTCAAACTGTACTTCCGGTGATTTTTCTTTTTCTTTCAGTATCGGGGCGAGCAGTTTCAGAGCTGCTTCGTATTCGCCCTGTTCCCGTTTGCAGTTTACCAGTCGCAGGGTGATCCCCACTTGAAAATCACCTGGGATAAAATCGCCTGTTGCTGCCTGGCGTTTCAGAATTTCTTCGAAAGCGGCTGCAGCTTTGTCATAATAGCCCCGTGCCACCGCTGGGTCTTCGCTGGCTCCCTGCCCCATGCCGTAATAAGTTTCACCAATCCAGACCAGTGAGCCGTAGGTCTGATCTTTGCGTTTGAAAATGTCTGTCAGGAATGTTTCCAGCGATTTTCGAACATCGTCGATTCGCTTGGTGTCCCCAGCCGCCTTGAGACGTTCAATCTCTTCAGTTATTTTCTCACCCAGCTGACGGTACATCTCCGTGATGGATTCTCCACCGGAACCTGAAGCGGATTCTTCCAGCTCTTTCATCGCTTTCCGGGCCAGGTCGATCTGCTGCAGTCCAATATAGCCCCGCAGCTGCAGCTGGTAGACCAGATTTGCGAACTCGCTGCTTTGCACGCCTTTGGCAGGTCGCTTGGTTCCTTTTGCAACATGGATGGCTTTCAGAACCGCATGCGGATCCTTGGACAGGATATCAATCGCATCCTGATATTTTCCGTTGTTTAAGGCAATTTGTGCGAGTGACGTTTTTGCGGCCGTTAAATCTTCAGGAGTCTTTGCTTCCGCAGGGAGTGATTTCAATGTTGCTGCGATTCCCGTGCGGAGATGCTTTTCAGCTAGCTCAGACCACTCTTTTGCGTTTTCCGGTTTCGTTTCGGATCGCCGCGACATTGCAGTCAGATAGCTGTTCCAGTATGCCTGACCGGCCCTGATCTGGGCATCCGTGTATTGCGGCGCGGCGGGGGGAACCTGTGAAAACCATTTTGCTGCTTCGGCAGGTCGTTCGGTGGAGCTGTAGATATTTCCAAGCTGGATCCGGGCGTCATTCGCACGACCACTTTCAGGCCATCTGCTGGTAATCAGGTTGCAAATCTCTTCCATATGCTGATTATCAACGTAGCGCTGATCCTTGGGGGAATCGTTATAAGCCTGCAGATAACCGGCCAGAGCCAGGTAGGCTGCATCCAGTGACATGCCCCCATTGACTTTATCATCACTCCTGGCAACCAGCTCAGCCAGAATTGCACATTCATAACTGTGTCTGAGGTTATAGTAGGTATAACTCAACAGAAAGCGGGCATGATCCAGCTCTTTGGGGTCCGTTTTATTATCCGCCAGCTTCAAGGCAATCCGCAGGATCCGCGCCGTTTCTTCCATAAACTGCGTCAGTTCGACCTGGGCTTTCTTCTTGTCCGCTGCTGACTTGGCTGCTGCCAGCTTGTCTTTTAAGGCCTTCGTCTGCTTATTACGGTCCTGACCCAAGCCATATGCAGTGGCAAAATCCTGAGGATCTCCACCGGAATTCCCCTGAATCTTTGCATTGATGCGGCCTACCATCAGCCGGGAAACATCTCGATATTTGCCCCGGAAGGCATTCACAAAGCGGGCATTTGCCAGAGCCTGCCTGAGAATCCGTTCCTGATCACCTTTTTTCGTGCTTTCCTGGTTCGCCAAAGCCTCTTGAGCACGCGCCAGTTCCCAGGTTATCCCCTGGCCAATGGCTGTGCGGCTGCGGGAACGATTTTCTTTCAACCATTGTTCGGCTTCATTGATCACCAGTTCATAGTCTTTATTCTTGTCGTCATTCAGGCAGATCAACCGGAACTGCAGGCAGTTATCTTTTAATGCTTTAATCGCCGAGGAATTACCTGGGTGTCCCAGTAATTCATTGTAGATCCCCAGGGCGCGTCCCAGTTCACCCTGCTCTTCAAAACATTTTCCCTGCCACATACGGGCATACAAACCGCCCACCTGGCTGCGATAGCGTTCGTGAATTTTGGCATACTCTTCCGAAGCTTTTTTCAGAAGCCGATTATAGTCAGCACTGCCGGGATCGTATGTCTGTGCCTCGGCATAAGTACATTGCGCCAGATCCAGTTGGGCACTCATAAATTGGATTTCGGCTTTAGCCCGGGCTTCGTATTTTTCCGGTTCTTTCTGCTTATCGATGAAAGTCGCAGGAAATGATTTCCAGGTTTTTTCGTGCAGATTATAGGCTTTTTGAAAAATGTCCCTGGCCTGTGCCACCAGCTTTCGTGCTGCTTCCTGATGCGCTTTTTTATTATTCTGTTCCGCAGGCGACTGCGCTTTGCGGCCTTCCACTTCCGCTTTTTCCAGAATAATTTTACCGCGTTCAGTATTGGCAGTCCCCGCCATAGGGTGATTGGGATACTGCTTGGTGAAGGATGCCAGTTGTGCCAGTGCCAGGTCTAATGTGGCTTCCTGTTCCTCCGGCAGACGCTGAGTACGCGAAAACATTAACAGGGTCATCGCCCGCTCAAAGGGAATCAGTTCCTGTACTTTCTTTGGCGTGGTTTTGTCAGCGGCAATTTGATCGAGGTATTCTAATGCCGTGTCGTGATAATTTTTATCACGTAATCCCTGAAGAAACTCGAGATATTGCTCCTCTGCGGTAACAGAAGAGACTGTTGTCAGAATCGTAAACAGACTCACGATTGAAACAATATGGAATAGACGCATATTATAAATTCCATCGCTAATAAACGGATGAACCGGGGTCGTGAAAGAGAGGATGCTAGACCTGTGATATCACGAATTTGAAGGCTGCCACACAGAACATGGACATACCCTGGCTCTCATTATACCTACTTCATCTACCAGATGTTCGCTGTCAGATCGCTATTTTCTGTGTGAAATGATTTACCAAAGATGATGGTGAACCAATCTTTACAGAAAATATCTATAAATAACAGCATATCCCGACGACAGGGAGTCTGCAAGAAAGATGCAGGGAAACGTTTATATTTCCAGTCGTTCAACAGGTTCTGACTGTATAAAGGGATCTTGAGACAAAGACACACTGAAATTCTTACGACAAAACAGCAAAGATAGTTGGCAGCCCGGCCAGACAACCTCAAATGCGGGCAGAATAAAGTACTGTCGTTCGAATTTGACGCTGCACAAAGATCTGACTATGCTGTCAGTTCGAATAAATGACAGGCTGATCTCGAATCCGGGATCAGCCAATCGGAGAGGTGACAGAGTGGCCGAATGTGCCGGTCTCGAAAACCGGTGTGCCGCAAGGTACCGGGGGTTCGAATCCCCCCCTCTCCGCATTCATTTGTACATGACCGCTTTTGACTTTTTTGTAGGACCAAACAATCAACCGGAATTGAAGATTCTGATTTTGTGCTAGATTTGTGCTGATTAGAAATCTGCTTCGTAGAAATCTGGTTTATTGTGCCCCCCCCTGTAGAAAAAAGTTTTGATATTGTTGTCGTACAAAGGGGCCTGATCCATCCGGCCACAATTAAATACTGGCCGGGGACTCTGAAAATTATAGAGCCCCCGGCCCTGTGTTTTTCAAAGAACGAAGTACTTAAGGTCGCCGTCTCGTTCTAAATACTCTTTCCTGGCCAGACACTATGCGTCCGGCCAATTCAACCTTTCCATCGCAGACTGTGACTCCTGATCAGCAATATGCGTGTAGTGTTTCAGTGCCTTAAGAACAACATGCCCCACACATTTATGGATAATTGCCTCAGGAACTCCTGCCACGAGGGCTCGCGATATAAAAGTGTGACGGAATGTATGCTGCCCGCCGATAGCCATCTTCAAGTCACCGCATACCAAATCAGCATTCCTGGTCTTTGGCATCGACCAGTCCAAAACCTTCTGGGAGTATAAGTCAAGCACGGCAGCCAAATACAACCCACCCTGATCGGTCCAGGAAGATGTGATATCACTCACCCAGATCTGGTCGGCTTACGTGGGAGAGTCGAACTGTTGATTCACCAGATTCTCAGCCACTCGCAACTGGTGATTTGAATCTGTAGTGACACATATCATCTTCGTTGTTTTGGCATATTTTTCTGCTTCCGGCATCAATCTTACTACGTTATACACTCTACAATTGTGTCTCGTTCCTGGAGATCCTGATGAATGCGAGATGAGCCGTAAACCTGGCGGTTTTCATGATGAATCACACGGATTTCTTCAAGCAGTTTCTGCTGACGAAGGTGACGGATACTCGACTCGCGTCGTTTCCAGGTAGAGAAACCGCTCCATGAAACCTGGAAGATCTGACACATGGCAGTGAGTTCAAAGGACTGGTCGTTTTCTTCGAAAAAGGCAAACTTTCTTGATTTTTCTTCGCAAAAAAATGGTGGTTGTTTTTAAAATATCCCGTTCCATTTTAAGTCGATGTATTTCTTCACGTAGCCGCTTCAGATCTGCTTTTTCATCTTCTGTCAAAGATGGCGACCTTTGTCCCGTAGCATGAATTTCACTTTCCATTTACTTACGAATCTGAGAGATGTGGACTCCCAGGCTCCGGGCAGCTTCAGCGAGTGAATTCGAAACCTGCAGTGCCCGTTTTTAATCAGAGTCATTTTCAAAATAACTATTATGAGAGAAAGGTAAGTCAAGAAAATCGTAGTCATCGGAGAAAGTGGATTAATCGGATTGAAAGTGGTGAGTATACTGCGGGATCGCGGCCATGAGGTGATTGCGGCATCACCGTCTTCAGGAGTCAACACGATCACAGGCGAAGGATTGATTGAAGTTATGACAGACATAGATGTGTGATCATAAATATTGCAAATTCACCATTGTTCGGAAGCCAGGCTTCGCTGCAATTCATTGAGAAGTCGAGGCAGAATTTCCTTGCGACGCTGGCTCAGAAAGAATTGATCAAAGCGGGTACGATTCCTTATACAATCGTTCGGACAACGCAGTTCTTTGATTTTGGGGGGCCCATTGCTCAATCAGGTACTGAAGTAAATTCGGTCCGTTTCCCGCTGACGTTGATGCAGCGAATCGTTTCAGATGAGGTTGCATTGGCCCTGGTAGACGCTGTGATTGCGGAGCTGCAAACTAAAACGGACAAATTTGTGGAGTCCCTATCTAAGCTTGGAAGCCATACCTATTTGCGGATTCATCACAAACCAGAAAAGCACTGTTCAGAACGGCTCCTGAAGTGTCAGATCAAACGAACCGTATTTTGAACCAGTTGCATGTCAGAAAAAAGAAGGTTAGTCTGAATTTTCTAAAATAATCGATCTGATCTGATCAGAAATCTAATTATTTTTCGGTATTGATGTTGTGGAAATATCGCTAACGGGGCGCGACCGGATATTCAGAATAGAAACTGCTGGAACCATGAAGCAGAGTCAGGGCACTCACTTTTAAATTTTCAGGGGAGTACTTGTTATTCCAATTTAAACACCCCATAATATCCAGAATGTGAATATATGTATAAAATCAAGGGCCCTGGGTATGATAAGCACACCTGATCAAAGACGTGGATTTTCACTAATCGAACTTCTGGTCGCAATCTTTATCATCGCAATTCTGATTGCGCTGCTGCTGCCTGCGATTCAGCAGGCACGGGAGGCAGCGCGGCGTTCACAGTGCAAAAATAATCTCAGACAAGTTGGTTTGGCACTTCAGAACTATCACAGCGCCTTTCAGAATTTTCCTCTGGGAGTCAGAAACCAGAATTTCGGATTTGGCTCCAGCTGGTGGGTTGGCTTGCTCCCCTATCTTGAATATGGAGCACTCTATGAGCTGTATGACCATGAGATCGCCAGCTGTGGATTCACCCCCCTGAATCCGGCTCTCACAGCTGATGTCAAGATGATGGTCATGCTGTGCCCTTCCAGTCCACTGAATGAGAGAGTCAACGGTGTTTTATTGCCGGGAGTTAATATGACGATGCCGCATTATGCCGGTATCTCTGGGGCGACGAATACCGGCACTGTCTCAGGGAGCAGGAATTCATTTTCAGACGATCTCTTTCCCGCATCATCAAATTCCATGTGTTGTCTGCCTCACCTGGATGGCAGAGTTTCAGCTACAGGTGTGCTGGTTCCTAATCGAACTGTCACGATCCGAGATATCACAGATGGTACTTCTAATACGATTGTGGTGGGGGAGATTTCCAGTACTGTTGAAAAGTCGGGAGTGCAAATCCGCGTGGATGCGGGTAATCCCAGTGGCTGGGCCACGGGGACTGTGAATATCGGGACGCCGCCGCTGTTGCTGGGGCCCGGGGGTTTCACGCCGGCCTTCCCTGTATTTAATCTGACGACCGTTCGCTACCCCATCGGCACCAAGGACGGGGGATTGCCGGGAATTCATACTGACGGGGGGCCTAACAACCCCTTGATTTCTGCGCACAGTGGAGGGGCTCAATGTCTGCTCACTGACGGCTCAGTACGTTTTCTGAGCGAAAATATGAATCTGGAAACTTTGAAACTTCTCTGTACCCGCAACGATGGAAAAGTGCTGGGAGAATATTAACCAGTAAAGGAGTGAATCAGAAATCAATACCTGAAACCGGAATTGTCTTTGAAGAGTACTCACTTATTCCTACAAACTATCCTGTGCTTTCGCATAATTCACAACGAAAAGGGCCAACAATGATGAATCGTTTTAAACTCACTTTTTCTATGGGAACCTGTTTCTTGTTCTTTTGCCTGGCAGGTGATGCAAACCAGAGTGTTGCCAAGGATAAGACAGAAGAGCCCAAGTTGATAACCTGCGTGTGTAACCAAGTTCGCCTTGCACCAGTCGGTGTAGATCTCTGGATGTGGATGGCCTATAAGTATCAGTATGATACAGACTGTAATGCTGCCACTGCTGTTTCTGTGATTGAGTATGATACTTATGACGAAACTGCAACCTATCCACAAGAATTTTGTAATGGATCAAGTGGTTGTGGCGCATGCTCACCACGATTTATTCCAAAAGATAAGAATGACCAGAAAAAAAGCTCCGTTGAACCCCCGATCACTCACTATATGCATCCTTTGCCAGCTAGTCCTACCGCCAGGCTGGATCTCTATCCCCCTGAAACTAAGCTACATTACGATATATTAGAAACACGTATTTTGCAATTTGGAACACCAATGTCGCGTGTAAAGTATGCAAAGGTATTTTTCGTATGTGCCTCGAAATCTGAAAATCCAACCGAACAATCTGACGCATACTATTTCTGGTATGGATTTGAAGTATATGGAAAAGCGGACAAGATTCCAGTTATGCTTCCCTATTCCTATTCCGAGAAAAGAGCTACCTATTACATGCCTGATAGTTCTGATGGTAAATGCCGTGAATACGCGTTTATCAATTACGCTGGTTCCCAATTCCTGATTCGATTTAAAGAGGAAGTCAAACCTGAAGATAGAAATATAGACTGCCAGGATCAGAAAAATTCTAAGTAGTAAGTTGAGTTAACATCTTAGTTTAAACCGCCCCCAAGGTATGGATCCTGAGCTATCTTATTTTGGGGGTTGTTTTTTGGGAGGGATTGAGCCAGCCAGACGGACAAGGCGAAAACCAATCTCAGAACTTCGACCATAACAAACTGCGGCTTTAACTGAAAACGAAGCGGTTGGTTTCGCATTTAATTTGCTGCCAATCTGGTGAGAAATATCTCCTCGGAAGACAGAAAGGCCAATAAAATTGGAAGTACGAAATTCTGGATTCAGTTCTAGTGCCACATCGGATGATTTGATCTGTTCCGGCGTCGCTCGGGAAGCGGTCCATTCAGCTCCCTTTTGAAGAAAATTCTGCAGGTCAGGATACGAAGGGATAGAATGAACAATATGTTCGAACTCCTTGTCGGTCATCAATCGACCACCTGCTTCTTCAGCAAAATGAATGGCTAAATCCTGCCCCTTGGGATAATAAGGTTCGTCCGGAGGTGATTGTCGGGCTAGCTTCGAGGAAGATGTATCCGGGCGAATAATTAAGTAGTCTCGATTTGTGAATTCTTTAGTTGAGACAAACAGGTCTGGAACGCTATTCTCGATTCCTTTAATCAATACCATCTCATCCAGAACTCTTTGGGTTGGAATAATAATTTCAGGCCAATCAATCGTATCTGGGCCTGTCTTTTGCCAGAACCTGTTTTTGGTACTCCCGATGGGGGTTTCAGTCCCACGGGGAGGCACCTTGCGAAACACGTGGTGAAACCGCGGCGTCCCTTCCAGAATCGCCACTACATAGTATTCACCGGGAGCCAGACGCAGTGTATTAGGGGTGGTACCATCTGCTTCAAATTTGATGCTTGTATCAGGTTCCCCACTGATGGGATCGCGAGGGTAGACCAGGATACGTGCATCCGGAGGATCCGTATGGACGTTGACCTGCCATTTTCCGTCATCATGCATCACCATCATGGCAGTCATACCACTCAGGAGAAGCAGGCAGATCGTAGTGCAGGCGGCGCTCAATAATCGATTTCGTTTAACCCAGCGCCATAATTTTTCCTGCGGTGCAAGTCGACGTGCCGTGATCGGTTTGTCTTCGATGAATCGCTGCAAGTCGGCAGCAAGTTCACTGGCAGTGTTGTAGCGATCACTGACGACTTTGCTCATGGCTTTCAGACAAATCGTCTCCAGATCACGGGGGACACTTGCATTCCATTTATGGGGGGGAACCGGTTCGGTATGCAGGATCTGAGATATCATCTGCTGGCTGGTGCTTCCCTTAAAGGGAACCCGATTTGCCAGGAATTCATATAAAATGATCCCCAGGGCATAGATATCACACCGACCATCGACCGAGGAGGCTTTGCCGTCAGCCTGTTCCGGGCTCATATATGAGAAGGTCCCCATGATGGCGCCAGCCACGGCAATCGTTGATTCGACATCGGAGCGTTTGGCGAGTCCAAAATCAGTAATACGAACCTGACCGTCCTCAGTTATCAGAACATTATTCGGTTTCAGGTCCCGATGAATGACTGATTCCTGGTGCGCGGCATGCAGCGCACTGGCCAGATCACGACAGATGGTTGCCGCTTCGATAAAATCGACTTCATGATGCCGCGTCCAGTCGCGCAAGGTCGAGCCCTGGATATACTCAGTTACCAGTACGGGAGACCCGTCGATCTCTTCAAAGTCATAAATCGATACAATTCCCGGATGAGAAAGCCTGGCTGCAGAGCGGGCTTCCCGGAAAAAACGGTTTCTTTCCTGTTCTGACAGTGATTGATTTCGCGGGATTTTGACAGCGACGATCCGCTGTAGCTCTTCATCCCAGGCCTTCCAGACTACGCCAAAGGCACCTCGACCGACTATTTTCTCCAGACGATAGCGGCCGATTCTGCGGATCTGCTGATGTGAGTCGGCCAGCTGCGAGGAAAAATCCTGCAGGATCTCACTGTACTGGGGAAACCGAGACTGGTATTCATCCAGAGAGATCAGGGTGCCGTTTAGACTTCGATAATGAATGTCCAATCTGATTAATTCTGGAAAGACAATCGACTGAGTTTTCCCGGCTGTTTCGTTGAGGAAACTCTCAATCAGGGGGGCGCGGCCCTGTTTCCAGGATGACTCAAAACTGTCACAGATGCGGTCTATCGTTATGGCAACTGCCATAAGATCATCATCATCTACGGGATTATAGGGGGGATTCGTCATGGCTCCATATTTTTCTGATCAGTCGCACTTTTCGAGTTATCGTTGCAGGGGAAATATCCAATAACTCACCGATTTCTTCATGAGTGTAACCCTGTATCTTATAAACCGCAATTTTCTTCAAAACATCATCAGAAAGTTTCCCTAAAGCGCGCTGATATTCTTCCTCCATAATCACGAAGTATTCTGGAGAATGATCTGTTGCTACAAATACCTGAAAATGTTCGAGTGAAGTCATTGAGATTGGCAATTTGCCGTTGACAGAGGTTCGTTTTTGGGCTGTTTCGCGACGGATGTGGTTCACAGCCTTTCTCTGGGTCATGGCAATCAATAACCACCATAATTCGTCTCGGTTCTGCACTGAGTCGAAACGGCCCTCTTGTGAAGCAGCCCACACGCTTTCGAAGACAGAAAGCACGATGTCTTCGGCATCCAGTGTGGCGGTCGGGAAAGTATTGACACGTGTCTCTGCATAGCGAATCAATTTTTCATAGAACTCATCCCAGATCCCCTGGACTGTATCTTTCTGATCCTTCCCCAGTGTGTCCAGCCAGTTTGAAACAGGAGTCTCTTCGTTTTTATCCATGTTTAATATCTGATTTGAAATTGGAACAGAAAAAAATGGCCCCTTCAGTATTTGGCATACTCAATTCCATCAGTATACCGTTTCGTTAGAGAGTAATCTTCCTTGTTCTGTAAGAATTTAAGCCGATTATCCTCAGGCGTTTTTCCTGTGTTTTACATGGAATATCTACCATCCAGGTTCGCGCAGTGGAAGTATGAATGACTCTCATACTTGCAGAGAAAATATTGGTGAATCATGAAATGATTTGCACTGAAGCAAGCTGCATCCCTGCTGAAATCATTCTTATCAGCAGGAATTTTCAAATTAAATGATCTCTCGTGGAACTATTTTGCGATTTAATATTGGAGAGATCATCTGGAAATATTCATTGGCTTCCCTCTGGCTTCTTATGTAATTCTTAACGTTGGCAAAGTATGCCCTTAACGTTTTAGAGATAAGTGAGCTGGATTACACATCATGTTACACGTGATTGGGAGTAACTCTTATGTCCGCTGATTCGGGAGCATGTACTTCAGTTGCCAGAGGTGGTGTGGGAGAGTCAGGAGCATCCGCGTTGCTGATACATTCGATCAAGGGCCCTCATTCAAAAATGATTGTCCTGCGAAATGTTGAAAGCAGCTTATGCCCGAATACCTGGGCACTTGCAAGTCTCTTTGTCAACGGTACGCCGATGGCCTCTGGCAATATCTCGACCGAGGGCAGTTCGATTCAAGTTGAGGTATCCTCTGGAGGAAATGTTGCCGCTCTGATTCAGGCTGTACCCAACTTCAATCGTGTTTCATGCGTTCGTCTGGGAGAAGCTTCTATTAATCTTGAAGAATGCGATCTGGTCAGCCTGAGCCGAACGAACGAAACTCAAGCAGGTGTCATTTCGACAAGCAACATAGTGACTCGTGACTGGTATGCATGGAACAACACGATGCCACCCAGGCCTGACCAGTTCCATCTTGTCGGTGAAGTGCAGGTTCCGAACCCTGGAGTTGATGTACTGCTGCTTCCAAGAATACCGCAGGGGATTAACCCGAGGATTCTGCAGATGGAAATTCATCTCCATCAACGTCCTGGCATTTGGCCACAGTTCGTGGTCTGGAAACCGGTCAGTTACAGCAAGGTCAATGGTGACTACGATACCGTTCAAGTTTTTTATGGTAATGACCTTGTTGTGGAAGTTCCGGTAGAGATAGTGCAGTAATCGAATAGGGTGACGCGTCTGCCAACTTTAGTATATCGGCGATCAGGAACGCCAATTGTCTACGATCAATACGGATATCAGCTCAAAGGTCGTTGCCATAACCTGGGGAAAGCCTGCCAAAGCGCAGAGATGTTGCGTATTGTCTGACCCCTTGAGTTCCTTACACAATCTTTAGTTCATCACAAAGAACTTCATTAAAAATCTGGGGGCAGGCATGGCGCTGAAAAAACTGGCCGAGACGGGCTCCTTCTTTGGTAATGGAATACGGGACGTCCAAGCGACGACCTTCTCTGTTGATGGTGTGGCCCGATTCGCTTGCAATACTTGGGAAGAGTTGGAAGACGCACGCGGAACCCGCGGGTTCGATATCGTTATTGTCGGATCAGGAATGTACGGTGCCTACCTTGCTGCCAAGCTTCATGAGTTTGGACAAGCACTTGGGTCGGCGGCACCTCGGATCGCTGTGCTCGAATCTGGGCCGTTTCTGATATCTGAACATATCCAAAATCTGACGCGGACCGGTGACCTCGGTAGCCTCGTTTTTGAGCCGTTGGTCGGACCCACGTCGCAGCGGCAAATTGAGGAACCTGCCCACTATTTGAACGCGGGAAATCTTGTTGATCATGCGAAATGCGTGGGCGGGAAATCGCTTTTCTGGGGCGGGTGGACACCGCGTTTGCTTGAAGACAACTTGCGACGTGCCGATAGCCCCTGGCCGGAAGAAGTTGTCGATTACCTGTTTCAAACGGGGGTGCCGCCTGAAGAGATCGATGATGGCTATCCGTTCGTCGAGTGGGAAATTGGAGCGTCTGAGTCAACGGATTTCATTCAAGGCGACTTGTACAATACATTACTTACACGAGCAAAGGCGGTTGCTAGCGAGGTGACGCTGGGTAACGGCAATGGAACGCACTTGATGACTCCACTGCCTCCACCAGTTGCAGTCCAAGGAACGGGCCCCCAATCGGGGCTTTTTGGGTTTGATAAGTACTCCAGTCTGATCCTGCTGCTGGACGCCATCCGACGTGACCATCAGGGTGACGATAGAAATCGCCGCCTATTTTTAGTCCCCAATGCACACGTCACATCAGTCACCATGGATCAAGGTATCGCTACCGGGGTTCGCGTCGCGTTGGTCGATCGGATTGCATCCGGAGTTCCATTTGATCGCAATGCGCCGAAAACCATTCGCTCGATTGAGAATTTTGAAATCAATCCGGGCGGCATGGTCGTATTGGCGGGGCATGCGATTGAATCGACACGCATCGCGCTTAATTCGTTTCGGCGTCCCATCGGCGTGGGACCAGAGTTGATGGGACGAAACCTGATGGCGCACGTACGTGGAAATCATGTTTGGCAAGTGAAACGAGAGGCTTTGTCCATGCCTACGGGTGCCCCATTGGGTAATGCGGCATTGCATGTTCCAGGTCGGTCTCGGACGGTGACACAACAAGGCCGCCAGGGCGAGTTCCATTTTCAGTTTTACGCATCGGCTAATGTGCCGCCAAATTCTGGATCAGGGCCTTTAGATGCTGAGGAATATCTATATCGCTTGCTTCCGAATTTCGATGAGATTCAAGACATTCTGCAGGCTCAGAATGACGAGTTAATTGCGATTGGTATTCGGACATGCGGAGAGATGTTTGGAGAACGGGAGAAAACCATTCCGTCAGCGGAATTGTTCAGTTGGATGGATACGCCGGTCCCCGGTGTGTCAGACGAGCTATTTATGGATGGATTTGGCAATATCATCGAACGTGTTCCACGGGCCTTCGTGCGGATTGTTGAAACACCATCGGATCGTGCGGTACGCGAAGATCAAACCACTGCAGCATTTCAATTGATTGCAGAGATGTTCGATGTACCGATCTCCGAAACAGGATCACGATTTAAAACACTTGAAGAGTTTTTGGCGTCCGGTAATAAAGTTCGATATTACACGGACAGCAATGTGGAGCAGGATGGCATTGGAACGACTTATCATGAGTGCGGAACGTTGTGGATGGGTACGGATCCCTACGGATCGGTTACGGATGTCCACGGACGTTTTCATCATGTTTCAAACGCTTATGCGTGCGACCAGTCTTTGTTTCCAAGTGCGGGATCGGCCAATCCGGTTCCAACAGGGTTGGCGCTTGCCAGGAAAATAGCGCGCGGCATAACCTCGCGATTCACTAGCAGTCCAACAGTTTCGGTTACGGAGAGTGGCTTCGACGACCTTTTCGATGGCACATTCAGCAATTGGCGGAGCGCTGACGCAGCTAACTTTCTTACTATTCCAGAAACAGGCCAACCAACAATACTAAACGCAGGTGTGGAAAACCAAAATCCGCTGCTTGGCGTTCTCTATTTCAGCTCCGAAGAATTTGATGATTTTGAACTGCGACTTCAATGGAGAACGTTTTCACCCTACGCGAATGGTGGAATTTTTCTGCGTGCTCCTGAACCGGTTGGGAACTTGTTCCTCCTGGGCGGTTTCTACGATCAAGCATTAGAAGTACAGATCGACGAAAGAGGTTTTGATGTCGTCTCGGATGCAAATGGCAGTCCCCGACACAAGACTGGTGCTCTGTACGGGCGACTGCCTGCTACTCGCTCGTGCAGTCGAGCCATCAGTCCCCGCGATGGGCGTCCTGGTTACTGGAACGACTTTGTAATACAGGTCCAAGGTCAAGACATCACGGTCAGGTGCAATAACGAAATCGTTTGTGAGGGAGAAATCGGCAATGCATTGCGTCGAGGATTCATTGGATTGCAATGTCACACCGAGGTCGTTCAATATCGAAGTATCCGGATCAAACGTATCTAGGTACTTCGCAGTGTTGGTTATATAGTGGGACAGAATTTCTGTTCAGACCGAGTCTTTGATTCATCTCTTACCCCGGGAGAACTAAATGAAAAAAGAAATTATCCTGTCGAAAATGAAAGGTCAGCGGCGTTATCTCGCTCCAGCAGATACGGGTGATGATGATCTTGGTCCGCTTAAGCTGTTGCCAGGCATCTGGAAGAATGAGCCAAACCTTTCAGGAAGAGGCTGGAATATTATCGCGTTGCCGTTTGCGACGGCACCAGGTGCGGGTTTTAATTATCGTTTAATGATGAATCAGTACAACGAGGTGCTGACTTTCTCGTTGATAGACAAAGGCGTGCCCAATCGCGGAATTAGCGTTGACGAATCCTCTGGCACGACACAAGAAAGCGATCAGTTTGTCGTCACGCTCGACTATGAACAACAGGTCAAACAGATTAGCGCCGCGGATTTTCCCGATAGTGGGTTAGCAGGCCCCGCCGATTTACCAATTCACCACGAACCGGGACTTTGGCTTTATATGTTGAACGAAACGCCATTGGGTCTGGATGTTGGTCGACTTGCGACCATTCCTCACGGAGACTCGGTGCTTGCACTGGGGAAGAGCAAAGTCGAAGACGGCCCTCCAGATATTCCTGATGAAGTCAGTGGACTGCCTGTCGGAGTTTCGCCTGACGTTGAAGGGAATCCTTACCTATCCCCTTACAAGAATTTCATCGATCATCCGTTCAAAGGAGTGGTGTCCGATCCAGCCTTTCCGGGTTTTCTTCCCCATCGAACCACCGACCTATTGAGAGCGGCCAATGAAGGTGTCGAAATCAAACGAACGACAACGCTATCAGTCGACACAACTGTGGAGACCGGAGGCATTCACAATATCCCGTTCGTCGTCCGGCAGGCCAATGCAGCGTCGATGAAGTCAACTTTCTGGATTCAAGAACTGGTCGAAAAAGACAAGCATGGGAAACCAAAACTGCGACTTCAATATCTCCAGGTAGTCTTGCTTGATTTTTTCAGTCGACGCGATGGCTTGCCGGGACTCATACGTTGGCCACACATTAGCATCAATACAATGGAGAAGGTAGCACCTTCAAAGGCTGAGGTTGAAGTCGCTCCAGCCATACAGAGCTAAGCCGCGTTCAGAACGCTTTGTCGTTTAAGCAGTGATAAAAAAAGGTGCGACCATGAGAACCGAACTGTCCGCTCCCTTAAGGTAAGAAAACGGTCAGATCAAAAGTGTTGCCTAATCCACGATTAACTACATCGAATCTTGTGACCCGGCGGTCCGTTATAACAAATCACTTGGTAATGACACGAAATTTTAAAGCAAGGTTTTGTTAGGCTCTTCGTTTTGGCGGACGCCGAGCCTTTCTGCTACGGCAATCGATCTACGTATCCCAAAATCTCATAAAAGTTCAGTGAATTTGCGTAAAGGAAACAACCATGCCTATCATCAATGACGTTAAAGATATTTGCGATCGTTTAGAGGGACGTGGGTGGAGAGATTATTTCCTGGATGCAACAGGGGGAGAATTGGATATTATTCAGTCGTCGCGTCCGAAACTTCTCGCAGCATTGACAGCACCTCTCTCATCAATCAATCGCACGAAGCCAGGATTAGAAGACTTTCACGCGACTGCCGACCGAGCGATTACTGGCGGCAGCCCATCGCAAAGCTTGTTTTACCATGCGTTGGCGTCACCTGCCGTCCATCCAACCTCAAACGGAAATCCATCGGGAAATTCAAAGAACTACCCGACGCTGGAAGAGTTGGATGTCATCGAAAATTTCATTTATAGCCTGGTGTCTGACCGCACAGATCTGGACGATACCTTTATCGCCGTTTTTGCTTACCAGTACCGTATAGCAAGCCGAACACCACACCTTCGACATGCTGATGTAGCTTATTCGCGAACAGGTGTTGCCAGGATTGGGACTTCTAAACCCAATTACGACGCGAGGCGCAGGAGCTTTTGGGTACTACCAAAGAATGGGAGCGAGGCTATCTGTGTCCTGCCAGCTCGTTACGCGGCTTTTTTGGCCCGTTGGGCTAAGCCAGGTACCGCAGGCTCGGTACAAGGAGGCCATGATGGTGCGAACGATGCGGACTATGTCTTTCCTGTTCACAAACTATTCTCGGGGAAAGAGTGCTTGGATGGTCGGGATATTTCGATCGACTTTTCCGAGTATCATCGCAATGAAAAGTTGCGGATGACACACCGGCTCTCTGCCAACGAAGGCGGACTTCCCCTTCCCGCCGGATTTGACTTGACAAGTTTTCCTTACGTACGAGACTCCACCAATGGGGGGAAACTTACACAGCTATCTCCGGTCGGCTCATCCGTGTTAGTAGTTCCTGAACCAGCAACTTCACTCGTGAGAACAGTAGCACAGCGCAATTCCATTACTAACAAATTCCAAATCGTTCACTTCGAGGTCCCGCCTGTACGAAACATCGTTAGACCCGGTGGTGGTCTTCCTCGAAATCGATTTGCGGAGTCCAGCCTTGAGATACCAGCATTTGGTGCTGACCGCCTGTCGCCGGAATATGTCAACATCCGGCATCGCGTGGACCCGAACGGCTCGATCACACAAGTACCAACTGATCTGAATACCCTAAGTCCGTCAGCATTCGCAAATGCGATTGAAAATGGAGGCTATTTTGCTGCGCACTTCACTGACGACTCATGTGACGGGTGCGTGGAAGCAAAGGTGACGGGGTTGGGGTCGCCGGTTGAAAGTCTACCTGCATTTTCACTAGAGGTCATCTCAAAACCGTTTTAATAGTGTAAATAGACATCCGAGTATAACAAAGCTTTCGTAGAGATAATCATGGTATTCCCAGCGTGTCACAATCCGCCGGTAATTGTGGAGCCAGGCGATGGTTCGCTCGACGATCCAGCGTCGTTTGTACCGTCTGAGTTTGCGGCCATCCTGTTTCACAGGCCTCACACGGCCCTTGCGATGCGGACAAATCAAATCGATTCCCTGCTCACAAAGACGATCACGCAATCCGTCCGAATCGGCGGCCCTGTCATAGACCAGACGCTCGGTTTGTCGATTTTGCATTGTCATTTTTTCAAGCAATGGCTCGATCAAAATCACTTCATTGCGACTGGCCGAAGCTGTGTCGATCGCCACGGGGGTGCCATGACGATCAACTTGAATCATAACTTTAGTACCTTTGCCACGGCGGGTAGGCCCGATCTTATTACCCCTTTTTTTGCTGAGGCAAACGTGCCGTCAGCAAAGGTTTCTGTCAAATTGAGCTGGCTGTTTTCATCCATCTGTTCCAGTATTCGCTGCCAGGCAACCAGGAAGATTCCATCCTTGGTCCATTGTTGGAAACGGCGATGGCAGGTCGCTTTAGAGGGATATTCTTTTGGTAAATCTTTCCATCGGGCTCCCGTGACCAGCACCCATAAGATTCCTTCGAGGCAATCACGAGGATGGACCTTGGGACGCCCCCCTTTTTCCGCAGGAGGCTTCCAGGGAAAAAGGTCTGCAATCAAACTCCATTGTTTATCGGTTAAAACGACTGTGCGATCCGTCCTGGACACTGAGTTTGTGGAAGACCGATGTCGTTTCGGCCACCAAACCAGTGTCATATACATGAGAAATTCTCCTTTCCGGAGAACATTACACGCAAACGTCACGCCAAACAGTTCACTTTTTTTGACCTTTTGAGACAGCTTCTAG
>NZ_CAXAVM010000009.1:0-73707 GCF_963972345.1 uncultured Gimesia sp.
ACAAACCGGTGCTGCGCGAACTGCACGGCTCGAATCTGCCCGATTCGGTTAAAGGGACGCAGCGGGTGACGGGCATGACGGCGGGACAGAAATCGTTTCCCGTCGTGGCGCCTTTCTGGGAGATGAAGCAGTGCGGTCAGCATCAGACCTGGATCAGCGAACGGCTGCCTTATACCCAGACGATTGCCGATGACATTACGATTGTCAAATCGGTGCATACCGAAGCGATCAACCACGACCCGGCGATTACATTTATCAATACCGGTTCCCAGCAGATCGGTCATGCGAGCCTGGGTTCGTGGCTGAGTTATGGACTGGGCAGTGAAAATGAAAATCTGCCCGCGTATATGGTGATGCTATCGCAGGGGACGGGGAAGAATCCCGGGCAGCCTCTGTTTGATCGGCTGTGGGGATCGGGTTTTCTGCCTCCCAGTCACCAGGGCGTCAAACTGCGTCCCGGTTCGAGTCCGGTATTGTACCTGTCGAATCCGGCGGGCATCGATCGCAAACAGCGACGGAAACTGTTAGACGATCTGGCGACGCTCAACCGGGGACAGGCGGAAGAGATTGGCGATCCGGAAATTCAGGCGCGGATCAATTCGTACGAGATGGCCTATCGAATGCAGACTTCGGTGCCCGGCCTGATGGATCTGTCCGGCGAGACGGAACAGACGTTCGAAATGTATGGTCCCGAAGCTCGTAAGCCGGGCAGCTTCGCAGCAAACTGCCTGTTGGCGCGACGGATGTCGGAGCGGGGCGTGCGGTTCGTGCAACTGTTTCACCGGGGCTGGGATCAGCATGTGTCCATTAAGAGCCAGTTACCCAACCAGTGTCAGGATGTGGATCAACCTTCGGCAGCGCTGGTCAAAGATCTGAAGCAGCGTGGGCTGCTGGATGAGACGCTGGTGATCTGGGGAGGCGAATTCGGTCGCACCGTTTACAGCCAGGGAGCGATTGGCAGCCCGAGTGCGGGCCGCGACCATCATGGCCGCTGCTTCTCGATCTGGATGGCCGGCGGTGGCATCAAACAGGGTTATGAATACGGCAAAACCGATGATTTCTGTTACAACATTGTCGAGAACCCGGTTCACATCCGCGACATGAATGCGACGATTCTGCACTGCCTGGGCATCGACCACCGGCGACTGACCTACCCCTATCGCGGCCTGGATGCCAAACTGACGGGCGTCGAAGAGGCCCACGTGGTCAAGGGGATTCTGAGCTGATTGTTACATGCGCTTCAGTTCAATTTTCAATGACTCGTTATTCCCGTTCGGATCTATTTTGACTGTGACCGGTGATTTGGACGCATCAGAATAGATGGGGGGTATTATGTCGTTCTGTTCCACAATCTGGATCGGTTCAGTGCTCTTTGCCCCAGCTGCTTCCCCGTCTGCGGGCATGGATTCGGTATCTGGTTCCTGTGACGTGGACTGGTAAATCGTGACGCGGAATTCACCGGCGACGGAACCATCTCCCTCTTCATAAGTAGACATTATAAACGAACCATCTTCTGTAATGGTTCCCCCGGCGGCCTTGCCTTTCTGTGGCGAGACCGGGATGAACGAAATCGCTCCTCCCCCAACCATGGGCTTACCATTATAGATGACAATGCCGCTGGTGGGGAAAACGGGAGCTTTCCCCACATCACCACAGCCTGTCAGTATGCAGGTGAAACAGAGCAGGAGTGAATACTGGCAAGATCGGTATTTCATTAATT
Source organism: uncultured Gimesia sp. (assembly GCF_963972345.1). Classification (NCBI taxonomy): domain Bacteria; kingdom Pseudomonadati; phylum Planctomycetota; class Planctomycetia; order Planctomycetales; family Planctomycetaceae; genus Gimesia; species uncultured Gimesia sp. The sequence continues at coordinate 1,721 of NZ_CAXAVM010000009.1, forward strand.
TCATAATGCTGCTTTGAACTGAAAGAGGATCAGGTTGATTTCATATCAGGATGACTCAGCGTCATGCAAGGCTCAGAACACAGGTAGCAATGCCGGGTAAGCTTTCAATACTGCCCATGAAATATGAGACTGCCTTGGATTTAAAAGTTTTCGATCACTTCCCGTCCGCCTCGAGTGCTCAATGCCTGCCAGAGTGTCAGGTCGATATTATCTGAGAAGAACCTGACCGAACCATCAGCCATGGCTCCCTGGACGCCACCGGCATGATAGCTGCGAGTTGCGGAATACATTTCGGTATAAGGTGACCCGATCTGGATACAGGGCATTCCTTCATCAGGATAGCTGCGGCAGCCCCAGATCCCATCCGGTGTGGAACTGTTGGGACTGGTCTGAGTGCTGAAAATGTTCGCCCCCATAACTCCGTATGGCCAGGTACCACGGGTGTCCTGGCTGGAAGGGCCGGTTGAACTTTGCAGTCTAAATTTCAGTTCGCTTAAAGCCAATGTATTGGAAGTTCCATCTTTAATATCCCGTATGCCGATGCTGGAGTTATTGCCGAAGATACCCCCGATTTTCGCATTGCTGGTATGTACGCTCCCATATCCGGCTTTGCCGTAGTTGGCGGCATAATTTCCCCGGGCCAGGTGTTCCAGCCCGGTTCCGTTAGCAAACTGCTCTCGATTGACGGGGGGTGACGGACAGAGCATGGCATTATATGGTTTGCTGCCCACATCCATGCCTTGTGAGGTATAGGTTCCATTTCCGAGCCAGTCCTGAACTTCATTGCGTTCATTGGCGATGGTCATGAAATCGTCGAACATGGCCGACTGCTCAAGATTGGCCAGGATCATGAGAATCCAGGAACCCCCAATGGCGACTGCCCCCGAGCCATGGGCTCCGTTCGGATTATCACCCGCACCGTTGACACTGCCGGGGGGAAAGACACCAAAGGTTGAATGGTAGTTCTGTAAGGCGAGTGCGAGTTGTTTTAAATTGTTTTTGCAGCTCGACCGCCTGGCTGCTTCGCGGGCCTGCTGAACTGCCGGGAGTAATAAAGCCACGAGGATGGCAATAATGGCAATGACGACCAGTAATTCTATCAAGGTAAAAGCCTGTCGACGATGAATCCGGGAAATGAAGTGGAAGCAGGAATCTTTGCGCATCGTGTGTTCCTTGTTAGTGAGAGCAACGGTATGAGAGTAGAACCACAAATATGAGAGTGACAGATTTCTGAAATCAAAAAGAGGCTACTCTGCGAAGCATGGTCTTCCTGCGTTTAAGCTATCTATCGATTTTCAGACGTTCAATGTCATTCTAAGAGAGTCGACATTTATTCATCGATCTTTAACCCGTCGTTAATACGAAGTTGTTACGAAACACTCACCGATGAAAACAAATCGTATTGCAGGAAATGGTAGTTCTGGTTTACATTACGGGCAGAGGGGGTTACTGCTGCCTGCTGCCGGCTGGATTCGAAGATGCTGTAACATATTGCTGGTAAAAGGCTTGTGTGCATACTGTCTGGCTGGGACGGTCGAACAAGGATGTTCTGTGATGCTGAAACTGTCTTTCCGCCTGCTGTCGTGCGGTGTGCTGCTGTTGTGTAGTCTCGCTGCCTGTATTCCCGTTCCGATGACCAAGCCGGAACTCTATCGACCGCTGGCTGACTTTACGCCGCAGGATGGCGTTTACGATTTTGAGACAAAGCAGGCGAAATTCAATGTGGCCCTGGATGATAATCCCAACGATGCGGATGTGCGATTTGCCCGGGCGCTGCTTTACATGGGAGTGGGGCGGTATGCTTCCGCCGAGGATGATCTGACGGCCGCGATCAAGGTGGCGGAGAAAGAGCGCGGCTATGATTCCGAGCGGCTGGCTTCGATCTATGTGCACCGGGGGCTGATCCGCTGGGGTGATGAAAAAGCGGAACTGGCGATCAACGACTATTCCCGGGCGATTGAACTGGACCCTGCTAACTGGGAAGGCTACTTCCATCGCTGGCTGGCTTATCATTTCCAGGGTGAGGATGAGAAGGCAGAGCGGGATCGCAAGCAGGGGATGAAACTCGAGCCGGAAGTGTTCAGCCGCGAATACGTGCTGCGCTATGACGGGATCGTGCTATAGGCGGATACTGGAATGCTGCCAGAATTTCTTTAAGGATAGGCTCCCATCTGGCAGTCCGTTTCAACAGTGAAGCTGCTGAAGCCAGTATTCCGTTATCACATCTGACCAGTCGTTTCAGTGCTCATTTTTCATCTACCTGCTGAATCGTTTTTTGGAGATGGTTCACCTGTCATCCGGTAATAATCTTTGTGAACGAGTTTCCGTGTTTCTTTGAGCTCTTCCACTGACATGTTCTTGATCTTTTCCAGAGTCAGGTTTCGTATAAAGCGTTTCTGCCGTGGCTGGGTGGGGGTGTCGAGGCCGAGCAGTTTATCCATGCGTTCGCGGCAACGGATCTGTTCACGTTCAGAGAGATTTGGATTACTGAGCTTATACAGGTAAAAGTGATATGCTTCGGCACGCATCTGCTCCAGGGGGACCGTCACACTTTCGACCATTTCCCGGCGGGCACGTGTGATATAACGTTCGACGGAGCGGGGAGAGAGCTGAAATTCTTTACTGACGACCCGTTTGATTTCAGACGGGTGTTTGTGCATGCCGAGTAATGCCTTGATGGTCTGCAGCAGATGATGACGCTGTTCGCGGGTGATACGGGTTCGGGGAGAAGGTGTGGTCATGGTCTGGTCTCCTGAGAAGAGAATAAAAGAAACGTTAGTGCGATGTACGAGATCATGCAGGTTGGCTCGGGCAGGTCAACCGCATTCATGCGCCGCTTTGACTTTGTTTTTGTTGCCTGAGCGTGTCAGGCGGAGTAAGGATGCGGAAAACGTTCTGAAAGCGGGTTCGAAAAGTGGTGAAGCAATCTGCAGTTGTGTCTCGAAAACAGGTGATGTTCCAGTGAATCCAGCAGCCAGATCACTGATCAGATTCATCCTGGTTCGTTGTATTTACCAAGATGAAAAGCGGGCAACGCGCGCGACGCATAACTGCGTAATTTCGGCAGCGGCACGGGTGAGTCAAGTTGAATTCTTTCACGGGTACGCGTCGAACTGCTCAAATGGTAGTGAACCGGAAAAAGAGATGACAACCTGCGCAGGCTTTGGTAGTCTGAACTGATCCCATTTCAAAAAACATTCCGATTACGGAGAGAAAGACCATGATGCGAGCGACTTTTGTAAGAGTTGTCGGATGTGTTCTGAGTGTGCTGTTGCTGTTCCGCTTTGTCGATGCGGAGGAAAAAGAACCGGAGAAACTGAGTGCAGCCCAGCAGACAGCCGTCGATGATATCACCCGTCGTGCGGACGACCTGAAAGCCGTGAATCAGTCAATCTGGAATTATGCGGAAGTCGGTCTGCAGGAAAATCAGTCCTCGCAACTGCTGATAGAGAAACTGAAACAGGACGGGTTTACGGTGAAGAGTGGTGTGGCCGATATGCCGACGGCATTTGTAGCGAGTTATGGAAGCGGAAAACCCGTGATTGGGATTCTTGCGGAATACGATGCATTACCCGGCCTGTCTCAGAAGACGGTTCCCTTTCGTGAAGCACAAACGGAAGGCGGCGCGGGACACGCCTGTGGTCACAGCGGGCTGGGAACAGCCGCTCTGGGGGCCGCACTGGCGGCGAAGGAGGCGATCGACAAGCATCAGTTAAAAGGAACCGTGCGTCTGTATGGAACGCCGGCGGAAGAGACGGGACTGGGAAAAGTTTACATGCTGCTGGACGGACAGTTCAAGGATCTGGATATCTGTCTGCACTGGCATCCCTCGAATAACACCAACGTGCATCTGGGGAGTTCGAAAGCACTGGTGTCGGTCAAGTTCACCTTCACCGGTCTGCCCGCGCATGCTTCGGTCAGTCCGGAGAGTGGCGTGAGTGCGCTGGATGCGGTTGAGCTGATGAATACCGGGGTGAATTTTATGCGCGAGCACGTCAAGGAAGACGCGCGGATGCATTACGTGATTATTGACGGCGGTGGTCAGCCGAACGTGGTTCCTGCCCAGGCGACCGTCTGGTATTACGTGCGGGCCAATACACATGAGGATTTGGAACGGAATTATCAATGGGTCGTTGACATTGCTAAAGGGGCGGCACTGATGACCCGGACCAAACTGGCTATCCAGGTTGACACGGATAATCACGAGTTGATTCCCAATACGCCTTTGTCGGAAGTGATTCACGAAAAGCTGACGACCATCGGCCCGCCTCAATTTTCGGAAGAAGAGAAAGCATTTGCCCGCCGGATTCAGCAGCCTCTGATCGAGGAATTCGGTCAGCAGTTTCCCGTGGCGATCGACAGTCGGGTGCATACACTGCTGGAATCCCGAACGTCGTCTAAAGGTTCGACTGATGTAGGGGATATCAGCTGGCATATTCCGACGGGGGGATTACGGACCACCTGTTTTGCTGCAGGGAACCCCGGTCACAGCTGGCAGAATGTGGCCTGTATCGGTTCTTCGATTGGTGAGAAGGGAATTCTCTATGCAGCCCAGGCACTGGCGGCCACGACGGTTGAACTCATGGAGAACCCGGCGCTGGTGACAGAAGCCAAAGCGGACTTTGATCAGCGGATGAAAGACCGAAAATACATCACCCTCATTCCGAAAGGACAGAAACCACCTGTAAAAATCCGCTAATCAACGGCCGGTTATTCAGGACGATCAGAAGGGTGCCCGAATTTACCGATCAGCGGGACGAAAACGAATGCGCCCAGGTTTTCCTCGGTGAGCTTTCCGTTGTGAAGCGTGAATCGATACATGCGCTGACCGGTGGTTTCAGAGCCGAGGGGGATGATGATTCTTCCCCCCTCGTTCAGCTGTTGCTGGTAGGGCTCAGGTAACCGCTCTGCCGCCGCAGTGACGATGATGGCATCGAAGGGAGCAGCCTGTGCAAGACCGAGAGTGCCATCATCGGTGTAGACGTGGACATTGTCATAGCAGAGTCGCTGGAGTCGCCCGGTCGCCTCTTCGGCAAGTTCGGGGATGCGTTCGACAGTATGGACTTCACGTGCGAGTTGTGAGAGGACGGCGGCGCCGTAACCGGAGCCTGTGCCGATTTCGAGGACACGTTCGTCTCCCGTCAACTGGGCTGCTGCGCACATGAAGGCTACGGTGTAGGGCTGCGAGATGGTCTGGTGACAGTCGATGGGGAGCGCGCAATCGTTGTAGGCAAAACGCTGCGACCCTGGTGGGACAAACTGTTCGCGGGGAATACATTTAATGGCTGCAAGGACGCGGGGATCGTGGATGTCTCGCTGGCGAAGATGCTTTTCGACCATGGTCTGTCTGGCATTTTCGAATGGATCATCGTTGAGACTGGATTCGGAATGACTGCTCATGAGAGTACCTTTCCGGAAAATGTGTCGCTCAGTTCTAAGGAAAAAACGATATCGGTCTGTTATAATTCTATTGTGTCTGATTGAAGTTACTGCGTACATCCTTTTCGGAGATGATTTTGAATTATGTGGATTCGAATGAACGCCTGCTGTCTGGTTGCTGTTTTAAGTATGCTGCTTGTACAGAGTCAAAATTCCGCTGCGGAGACTTCCGGGAAATCGCAGCCGAATGTGCTGTTGATTGCCATTGATGATTTACGCACAGAACTGGGGTGTTACGGCCTGCCTTATGTGCAGAGTCCGTCGCTGGATCAACTGGCGTCAGAAGGCGTACTGTTTACCAATCATTTTGTGCAGGTTCCTACCTGTGGCGCATCCCGCTATGCCATGCTGACGGGGCGGAGTCCGCAGAATTCGGGAGTGACCCGCAAAAACCAGGCGTTTTACAGTGGTCCCTCAGCCTTGTCTGCGAAACAGACAGCCGGTGCGCAGACGATGCCCGAGCTGTTTAGGCGGAGTGGCTACCGGACGACGTGTATTGGAAAAATCTCCCACACGGCCGACGGTCGGGTCTTTGAATATAACGGGCAGGGGGATGGCCGGGATGAACTTCCTCATGCGTGGGATGAGCTGGCGACTCCTTTTGGATCCTGGAAACGGGGCTGGGGAATCTTCTTCGCGTATGCGAACGGACGCAGTCGGGAGGATGGCAGCGGAATCCGGGACCTGATGGAATTCAAAGTAGAACAGGATGAAGATCTGCCCGATGGTCTGCTGGCGAAAACAGCGATCGAGAAACTGCTAGAATATAAACAGGGAGATCAGCCTTTTTTCCTGGGACTGGGTTTCTTCAAGCCTCATTTGCCGTTTGTCGCGCCGCAACAGGACTGGGAGGCGTTTGAGAATGTGAAAATTCCCCCGGTCCCCCACCCGGAGAAACCAGGGTCGACGTACTGGCATAAGAGCGGGGAATTCTACAGTTATGATATGGAGTATGAGAAAACACGCCCCCTGTCACCCGCAGCGCGGGAGAATGTGCGAAGAGGATATCTGGCGTGTGTACGTTATACAGATCGGCAGGTGGGAAAGGTTTTAACGGCCCTGGATGAGCTGGGACTGCGCGAGAATACGATTGTGATCGTGTGGGGCGATCATGGCTGGTTTCTGGGGGATTCTGCATTATGGGCCAAGCATGCGCCTTTGGAACGGGCTTTGAAGAGTACGTTGATGATTCGGGCGCCAGGTGTATCAGCAGCGGGATTGAAGTCGGCGGCTCTGGTGGAGACCGTGGATATTTATCCCACGCTGATTGATTTGTGTCAGCCGGCATTTCGGAAGACGGAGTATCCGCTGGATGGTAAAAGTCTGAAACCGATTCTGACGGGTGAGCAGAAAGAGATACGCGAGGCGGCGCTCAGTTACTGGAATGACGCGGTGAGTGTGCGTACTCAGCAGTATCGATTGACGACAACGTTGAACAAGGGGAAGCCAGGCAAAATTGAGCTGTATGATATTATTGAGACGCCGGACCCGGTAGAGAACCTGGCGAAATCAAAACCAGAGGTCGTGAAAAAGCTGCTGCAGTATCTCCCCGCGCAGAAAAAATAAGCGGGGATCGGGGATCAGAGCAGATGCGTTTTCATCCAGGTCAGGTATTCGCTGGCATAGGCATTCAGATTATCAAGGCTGCCTCCGCCGCGGATGGGAGAACACATTTCATAGGTGGCGATGCCATTGAAGCCGCCCTCTTTTAAGCCATGGAAGAACGCAGAGTAATCGATGAAACCCGTTCCGAATTTGACAGCGCGGACCAGATCCGGTTCCTGTCGCTGATAGTTGATGAGATCGGGCTGGTAAGTAAAGCGGGGCAACCTGATGTAGTCGGCATTGGTGGTGATTGCGGTATGCGGGGCCATTTTGCGAGCGGCATCGAACAGGTTTTCGCCGCGCAGGGCAGGTGACCAGGCATCGAAGCCGAGTTTGCAGTTGGGGCGGTCGATATCAAACAGGAGTTCCAGCAGGGCATCGGAATGAACACCGACATCGTGGTGGTTCTGAACGGCGACCGTCACGTTGAACTCAGCGGCCCGGTCACAGCATTCCTGTAACGCGGATACCGTCTGGTTCCAGAGTGCCTGGGGAGTCTGACGGGGAGAATCGTAGGCGGTAAATATGCGAACCGTCGAGGCGCCCAGCTGACTGGCGATTTCCGCGAGTTGCTGGACGTATTGAATCTGCAGTTCGATCAGGGGAACTTCGGCTGCAGCAGACCCAGCAAAATCAGTATAGCCGCCGATGATGGCGCAATTCACCCGGTGATGTTCGAGGGCTCCCTTGATGGATTCGATCAGTTCCGGAGAACTGTCAAGGGGAGCCAGATGGGGACGTTTTCCCATGAGCATCACGGAATCGTAGCCCAGTTTTGCAGACTGGGCGATGAATTCATTCAGGCTCAAGGCATGCTGTCCCCAGAAACCGGCATAACTGACTGAAAAAAGACAGAGCTTCATGAACGGACTCCCGGGAACAGGTCGCTTCAAATGATGGAGGACGGCTGGTTTATCCTAATTCTTTTCCGACGGCTGCTGCAACCTTGCGACAGAGATCCATCGTTTGAGAGAAGGCATCCGGAGTCAGTGACTGGGCGCCATCACTCATGGCGCGGGAGGGATCCGGGTGAACTTCGAGGATCAGGCCATCACAGCCGGCGGCGATCGCAGCGGCACACATGGGAGGTACCAGGCTGGCGATGCCTGTCCCATGACTGGGATCGATGACGACGGGCAGGTGAGTGCGTTCATGCAGGTAAGGAACGGTGGCCAGCGGGAGTGTGAAACGGGTGTGTGTTTCGAATGTTCGTACGCCGCGTTCACAAAGCATCACCTGTTGATTGCCCTGATCGAGGATGTATTCGGCAGCCAGGAGGAATTCTTCGATCGTGGCGGAAGGGCCGCGTTTGAGCAGAACGGGCAGACGGGTTTCGCCGACCGCCTGCAGGAGATGGTAGTTCTGCATATTGCGGGCGCCGATCTGCAGGACGTCGGCATACTGGCATAACAGATCAACATGGTTGGGTGTCATGACTTCCGTGACGACGGCGAGGCCGGTTTCTTCGCGTGCCAGTGCCAGGAGTTTGAGGCCTTCTTCTTTCATGCCCTGGAACGAGTAGGGACTGGTACGCGGCTTGAAGGCACCGCCTCGTAAACCGGTGGCACCGGCGGCTTTGACCTGGTGGGCAACCTGCAGTATCTGTTCTTCACTTTCCACGGAGCAGGGACCCGCGATCACGCCGACATGGGAACCACCTATTTTGAGTCCGTGAGTGGTGACGATCGTAGGTTCGGGTTTGGTTTCTTTGCTGGCAACTTTATAAGCGGCGACGATCGGGACGACTTTTTCGACTTCCGCGCAGGATTCCAGTACTTCCTGGTGCCCGTCCCGTTTGATGCCGGCAGCGGCAATGACGGTCCGTTCTTCGCCGACGATGACATGGGCTTTGAGGCCCATTTCTTCGACGCGTCTGACCATGGCCTGGACCATTTCTTCAGTAGCATTGGGTTTCATAACAACAATCATGGCGTTGACTCATTTCTATTTCAGTCTCAGGGAATAAAAAAAGCCCTGTAACCAGTCAGGTTACAGGGCCAATCGATTTCAGGGGTGTTCATCAGTTATGAACGGTATGTATTCGATCGGTCAGGTAACCTGTGCCGGTAAACCAATAGCTCAAAAAGTGCCAGGCTGAAAAAAAGGACAGCCGCACAAAATTAAAGCTAAAAGTACCAAACCGATGTGTCACGGAGAAACTCCAAAACGAACAAAATAGGATTTCTATCGAATTTCTTTCAATGGAAATCCAATGCGTAGATCATACTCCTGTAGAACAAATCAAGTCAACCGGGAAAATCAAAAAGTTTCTCAATCGGTGTGAGAGCCAGACTGTTTCCGGTTTTCCTGTAGCGTCTGCAGAGCCCTTCGGACCGGGTATAATAGATCGAGAGCGGTTATTGTAAAATGTGACGCGCTCTAGAAATGAGGTCCCTTGGGACTTCGCTTATGGAGATGTGAAAAGCTGATGCCCTGGTTGGGGGGAGTGGCTTTGATTCCCTGTTGCTTCTGGCCCGTTGGTTTGAAGTGTGGAGGCTTTGTCGTCGTGGCAGCAGAGCCCGGGAGTGGTATGCGAAACAGCTCCGGAATTCGATCCGGGTGTGTTTCGTCGGCGAATCCACTGCGTGAGATGCGAATCTGCTGGATCGATTTCATCAGCGCGGACTGGTGGAAGCAGTCTGCAGGGTAACAGGCCATGATGGTTGCGAGCATTTTTTCCCAGTGGTCACTGCTCTGACTGGTCAGTCCGGCTGGGAACGAAATGCGTAAACCGGCTGTGATCAGTTCCCAGGTTTGAACGGGAGAAGGGGCATTCAGGTTCGTTGCCTGGTCTTCTCCAAAATCGCGGGCGCGTTCCGGTTCGTGCGCAAATTCCTGCATGTTGTAGCGCAGTACAAACTGCCCCAGCATCAGATCGGTCCAGCGTTCGATGGACCGTCTCGTACGATTGATTCGTTTAAGTGCCTCGAGACTCAGATGATTTTCTGCCACCATTACTGCCAGCACAACTCGTTTCAGATCCAGAAATGCCAGAAAAAGACTGCGTGCGATTGGTTCTGCCTGACACTGTTTCCGCTTTTGATCTGTAGCCGCGAAAACTGTCGTGACGATTCGTATCAGCATTTCTTCGGCGAAGAAATCTTTGAAGATGACTTCGAGTTCTGATTCCGAGAGATCTTGCGGAATATCAGATTGTGCCAGCGGCTCAAGTATACGTCGTCGTTGTTTCAGATGTTCCTGCCCGTGATACCAGAAGTCACAGAGTACGTCGGACGAAAAGGGGGCTGTTCCTTCAATGAGAGCAAGACTTTGAGATGCAATGACTGCTGTGATTTCTGCGGTAATTTGCGAATTCAATGGAATGCCGTTCTGCCTTGAGAGTGAAATGACCCGGAGCCTGGAATCACGAAGAATTCCAATACTTTCTCTGGCAGGGTAAACGCAAACGGAATACCACTTTCATGGGGAATCGTAAGTCTGTTCCTAAAGACCGTTCTTAGAACGGCTTATGAGGGAAGAGCACTTATCGAATTAATAACCCGTGATGACTTAATCCATCGGCGTGTTGCTCAAAATCAACATGTGGTTTTATTTCTGCGGTGCTGTTTTGGCGACTTCTTCAGGAGTCAGTTTTCTCAGGCGGATATTCTTCAATGCAGCAGTGGTGCAGAAGGAAGTGAATCCAAACGGTCGGGAGAGTTCGACTTCGTGGCGGATTGAGATTTTGCGATCTTTCAGATTCTGATCCACAATCTGCTTTCCATCCAGCCAGACCTGAATTTTATGGTCGGTCACCTGCAGACGGATTTTATACCATTGATTTTTTTTGAATGTCTGAAAGGTGGTCGTACTGTTTTGTGAGGCATCATCTCCGTCGATACTGGAGATGCCACACAAGCTTCCCCCCCAGCCGCCTAAAATCAGTGAACAGGGATCCTTCTTGACGGGGAAAGTCAGTCCACAGAAAAAGTCAGTCCCGTCAACCCGCATGGCTTCCAGTTCCACTTCATAATTTGTCAGGGGAAGGTTTTTGGTATCGACGAGCGTTGCACCGGTCAGATCAACGCCCATTTCCAGGATCAGGTTTCCCTTCTCGACATGGACTTCGCCTTCCCCTCCGAATTGAGGGACTTTCCAGCCATCCAGGTTCTTACCATTGAACAGCGAAATCCACTCGTGTTCCGGCTGTTTCCCTGTTTTTTGAGAGGCGTTCGTTTTCCTGGCGTCCTCTTTTTCTGGGGGCGTATCTGCTGAGACAGACTGAGCAGTCAGCCAGCTGAAAGTGAGAACCAGTAGCAGACAGGTTTTCGGCAGGAAGCACTGATAAACCGGGGTTCCAAAATGATTTAAAATATTCATAGCAGACCTGACGCTTTGTCAAAAGGTGGGGAAATGGTAAATCGTTGAGCCAGAAACCTGTTGCGGTTCAAGCGGTCTGGACCTCATCCTGTTTCAGAGAAAACGGTTAGAATCGCTACGCGACAGACTTTTCCCTATTAGAGAATAATGGTGACCAAACCGAAAGCCAAAAATATCGGTTTAACGGGATTATAACGAATTCAGGGGTCAGGCAAAATGATGAGCTCAAATCGTGGTGTGAGTCAGAAAAATGTGTTCATCTATCCGCGTTTTCTGAGCTAGGTTTTTGATGAACCTCGTGGAGATTCCGCGGCATTCATCAGATATAATCTCGTTTGCAGGTCAGAAAGCGCAGGGCTCAGTTGTCTTACCTAATTGCATCCATCATCGAAGTGGTCACTCAAAATGTCTCGCAGGGCGTTACAAACGCCAGTGTTGCAGCCATCGCCGGTGTCTGTCTTCTGCAATACATTGTTTACACTTTTAAGATGTCAGCAGTACGGAAAGAAAACGAACAGTTCCAGCGTAACCTTTCTGAATTTGAAGAAGAGCTGCATGATATTCAGTCCGATCGGGCGATGACGCTGATCGAGAATCATATTTTAAGAGAGTTCGTCTCACAGTCCGATTTTGATCAGGCAATTGAGCTGCTTTTAAAACGCTACGTTCCATCACTGCGAGATGGATTCGGCTTGTACCTGAATCACATTAATGGTGAATTTAAACTGCGTGAATCACGGGGAATTTCGCGGAATACAAAAGCGGTTTACGAAATTGACCGGAGTATTCTGACGCAGTTGCGGAATCAGAACGTGCTGGTATTGCGTGGTGAGAAACTGAGAGAATCGAGTATCTATCAATGTTTTCACGATCAGGACAAAGCGCGGATTCAAAAGCTGTGCCTGCTGGCCGTGTATGACAAAAAAGATATTTCCGGAATCTTTATCACGACTGAACTGTATCCCGAAGGTGTTGATGAAGTACAGCAGGTTAAGCTGGCGAAGCGGTTACTGATCTGTGTTTCGCGTAATATTGTCAAGAATCAGGATTTTGAATCACATCGGTTTGAGTTACGCGTCACGCGGGAACAGCTTGAATTACGATCTCTGGCAGATCAGCAGTTCAAGACACCGGTAATTATGCTGGAAGAGTTTCTGGATCGATTAAGACATTTGACCAATTCGAGTAGAGCAGGGTTATTTCTTTCGACTCCCGGCGACGCCAGTGGCTGTAAGGCGATCGTCGAATGTGGTATCACGCTCCAGTCAGGAGTGAAAGCCCGCTGGCGGGAACATGAGATGAACCTGGTACAACTCGGGCTCAATTCCGGAGAAAATACGTCTCTTTCGGGCGATCAACTGGAGAACCATGGGATCCGTTCCCTGGTCGGGGCTGCCTTGATCTCGCCACTGATCACAAACCGGAAACGCATTGGTGTGCTCTGTCTGACCAGTCAGGACAGTCAACCTTATGATGAACGATCTTTAAGACTGATCTCGTGGGCATCGCAGTTTTTGTCGAATACACTTCTGAAAGTGCTCAACCATGCGACGATTGAACGCCAGGCGCGGCAGGATGGATTAACGGGGCTGGTCAATCGGCGCTCATTTGATGAACTGTTTGAAGATGAGTTTCATCGGGCTCAGTCAGCCGAGACTGCCTGTTCTCTCATTTTAATCGACCTGGATCACTTCAAAGCGGTCAACGATAATTATGGTCACCAGGCGGGGGATGAAGTCCTGCGACGAGTGGCACAGATTTTACGAGAACGGATCCAGGAGATACGATCATCGGATAACGTCATCGCCGCCCGTTATGGTGGTGAAGAGCTGGCGATCCTGTTACCGGAAGTCGGATTGACGGGTACAGAACGTATCGCAGAAGTCATTCGGCATTCGATTGAAGTGAGTGTCATCGAATTCAATGAAGTTCGTATTCCTGTCACAGCCAGCCTGGGGATTTCGACTTATTCACCCCATGTGATGGACAGTGTTCAGGCGATGCTGGCAGCTGCAGACAGCGCCCTTTATCAGGCAAAAGCAGAAGGCCGCAATCGAATCTGCAGCCTGAGTTCCGCTCCGGTTTAAGCGATTCCTTAAAACGAGACTGTTTTGACTTGTTTACGTCTCTCTTCTCGTAAACAATGCATTCCGATGTCTGACCGGCTCGCATTAGTTGTGTATAAGCAGTCTAGACTGTGTCCAATTTTACTGTAGCGTCTCCAAGGCCATTTGGGTTGAGTATAATAGAATGTGAGACGCTATGGTTAAATGTGACGCGCTCTAGCTGTGGTCATCGCGGTATTCCTGTTCTGTAAGGGAAGCAGAACAGCCAACCTTTCATGCTCTGAATCTCTGAATTTGATAGTCTTATGTCCGATCCTGAATCCAGCTCAAACAGTTCCGTACCTCAACCGGGGCGAGGGCGTGTGATCGCTGTGATGCCTGCCTACAACGCTGCCAGTACCCTGGAACGGACCGTGGCTGACATCCCGGAAGGCTCCGTTGATGAAATCGTGCTGGTCGATGACTGCAGCAGTGATAACACCGTTGAAGTGGCCAAGCGGCTGGGGTTAACGGTCATTCAGCATGAGCGAAATAAAGGTTATGGTGGAAACCAGAAGACCTGCTATCGTTATGCCCTGTCTGCAGGGGCAGACTTTGTTGTGATGATTCATCCCGATTATCAATATGACAGTCGCGTGATTCCGGTAGCAACCGAACTGATCCGACTGGGAATCTGCGATGTGATTCTTGGTTCCCGAATCCGAACCCGTGCGGAAACCCTGGCGGGGGGGATGCCTTTTTATAAGTATGTTGCAAACCGTTTCCTGACCATTGTCGAAAATATCGCACTGGGACAGAACCTGGGAGATTTTCACAGTGGGTTTCGTGCTTACAGCCGTGAAGTCCTGGAGACAGTTCCCTTCGATAAGAATTCAGACGATTTTATTTTCGATACGCAATTCCTGGCGCAGGCGGTACACTGTGGATTCAAGCTGAGCGACATCCCGGTTCCAGTCCGTTATTTTGAAGAAGCATCGAGTATCAATTTCAGACGCAGTGCCCGTTATGGGATTCTGACTCTGGCTGTCATGCTGCAATACTGGTTGAACCGTCTGAAGATCTGGAAATCGGATCTGTTCTCGCAGGACAGGCAGTATATTGTCGATTGACTGAGGCCTGTTTAATTTTCAGATTTTTGATGCTTTGGAGCCGGCTGAGCCGCATCGTATTCCTTCCAGAATTCATCAGCGGCTTTAACAGTCTCAAAGCTGGTGCCCAGACCTTGAATGGTGGGGTTTTCTCTGATCACGTCCATGCCTTTTGTGATGTTGGCAGGTGTGAATATCAGCCGCTGCAAAGGCATGCCTTTCAGAGGCGTCAAATCGGTGACAGCAGAATTCGCCAGGTTCAGACGTAGAAACTGCATGCCTCTCAAAGGAGAGAGATCGGCGACTTTCGTATCCTGAATATCCAGGCTCTCCAGCAGCATGCCTTTGAGCGGAGACAGGTCCGTAATTTCGGTACTGGGAATCCAGAGTGTTTTAAGAGGCAGTGTATTGACCAGACCCAGGCTTTTGACTTTGGTATCAAACAGATTGAGTTGATTAAGGGGCATGCCCTCCAGTGGGGAAATGTCCGAAACGGGAGTGTGCTCCATTCTGAGAATACGAATGGGCATACCCTGTAACGGACTGAGATCACTCACAAAGGATCCTTCCAGATAGAGTTCCTGTAGTTTCATTCCTTTCAGAGGACTCAGATCGGTAACCGGACAATGTGTGAGATCCAGGTACTGCAGATCCATGCCTTTCAGCGGGCTTAAGTCGGATACCGGGCAGTTCATCAGATCCAGGAACTGCAGTTTCAGAGCTTTGAGTGCAGAAATATCTTCCACGCCGATCAGTTTGGCTGAAATGATAATCCCTTTTTCTTTTCCGAATTCCGCATTGTTCTGGTAGTCGGGATTATCTTTTTTCAGGCGTTCGTGAATATCCTGTTCGGAGATGATCACTGGACCGGCAGGAGCGACCGGGACGGGGGGATCTGCTTTGGTTGTTTTCGCCTTGTTG
Source organism: uncultured Gimesia sp. (assembly GCF_963972345.1). Taxonomy (NCBI): domain Bacteria; kingdom Pseudomonadati; phylum Planctomycetota; class Planctomycetia; order Planctomycetales; family Planctomycetaceae; genus Gimesia; species uncultured Gimesia sp. The sequence continues at coordinate 17,160 of NZ_CAXAVM010000009.1, forward strand.
TCGGGCGCAGCTTCCTGGCTGCAGCCGTTCACCAGAATGATACTGATAGCAGAAATCAGAAAAGGGAAAATCAGCTGGCTTGGTTTATACATATTATTCAGCATTTCAGTGGAGATGGATTCGAGTCAGTTTACAAGTGGCAGACGACGTTCATCGAATAACAGACCGAAGCCGGGCCGGTCTGAAACTTCGATCATGCCCTGTTGGATATCCGGTTGTCCTTTGACCCAGGTCATCCAGGGGCGACCGGTCTCTGCCAGTGGCTGGGAATCCAGGGCAGCGATCGCGTGCAACGCCCAGATTTCGCAACCCCGATGCGGACAGACACGCAAGCCGGCTTCCTGTGCCATTGTGTAGATTTTGATCAGTTCCGTCAAACCACCACACCAGTTGACATCAGGCTGGAGCACTGTATGCAGATGCTGTTCGATGAGCGGACGAAACGCTTCTGCAGTAAATTCATGCTCGCCTCCCGCGATGGGGACTGCCGATTTATCTTTGAGGACTGCGTAGCCGGCCAGATCATCCGGGGAGAGGGGTTCTTCAATCCATTCGATCTGAAACGGTTGGATCTCTTGCGCAATGGAGATGGTAGTTTCGATGTCCCATTTCATCCAGGCGTCGACCATCAGTAAAGGAGAAGGGCCGATGCTGTTTCGCGCCTGCTCAATGGAGGCGACCATCAATTCGCGTTGTTCCGGGGCAGCCACTTTTCCCAGATGTAATTTATAACCGGCATGCTCAGCGGTTGTCGCGAGATCTTCGGCAGACCAGACCGTGTGATAAGTCGGTATTTTTGTCCCGGGAGTGCCTCCCAGCAGTGCGACCACGGGTTGCTGTACCCGCTTTCCCTGCAGGTCCCACAGCGCGAGATCGACTCCGCTGATGGCCATGATGGCAATTCCTTTTCGGCCGAATGCCAGCGTGGCTTGATACATCTCGTCCCAGAGTCGTGAAATCTCCTCCGGGTTTCTGCCAAGCAGGAGATCGCGGAGAACGGTCGTGACCACGTGTTGTCCTGCCAGACCTCCTCCGCCGACACCATAGCCGGTCAAACCCGCGTCGGTATCGATGGCGACGAGAATCTGACCCAGGCTGGTACGCCAGTCGGGAGGCGAGTTTGTGCCTGCTGGTTGTATTGCGCGGACGTTTGTGATTTTCATGCTGCTATTCTACTGAAAAATGATAGAAAAAGCAGGGATCTTAAACGAGATGGTCGGTCAGAATCCGGGGAAATCTGTAACGTAAGATTCAGAAGCGAAGACGAGAAAGCAGTGTCGAGCAACAGCAAACAGAAGGGTTTATTTTCCTTCTGCAACCTGCTGGTTCTGTGGTTTGGCCTGAACGGGAGCCACCCGGAAGTTTTTGGGTAGTTTCTCCTTCAGCCAGTCATCCATTTCCTTGGTGACATCGGCATTGATTTTAGGGGTCTCTCCGGGTTGTACGATTGTGGCGATCGGCTTGATGACCTGTTTGTAGGCGTCATTGACCACAGTCTGATTGACCTGCTGTTTGACCAATCCGGTATTATCGGCCGCGTTCGCTGGCTTGAATGCCAGATAGACATTCCAGAAACAGCGTTTCCACCAGTATCCGGCAGTGTTGGCATTATAAGCCTGAACCATTTTTCTTGTCATGTCCACGATGGAATAGGTGATGAGTTTGATGTCGGCGTTCGCTTTGAGAGGCAGCTTGCCAATATTCAGGGCCGCAGTGGAACGGACTTCCCAGGTCCGTTTTGGATCACCCATGACATTCAGTAACGCGTCGGTAACGATGGGCCGCCGTGCGAGATTATCGGTGATGCCCAACGAACCGAGGGCTTCTACCAGACTGCGCTGATACCATGAGTACTCATTCACGGACGGGATCAGTTCGTCAATAATTTCCTCTGCGATTTTGATTCGTAACTGGTTGGTTGCATTCCCCGTCTGTCCGATGCGGGCCAGTCCATTCGCAGCGACAATCTTGAGTTCAGTCGGCTGTGTTTTATCGTTCAGAACTTTGATCAGGGGAACATAGGCCATCGTGTAAGCGACACGATCTATTTTCTTGCGTCGGTCTTCATCACGCAGATCAAGTTGTGAAAGTAACACGACGGCACTGAACCGGACCAGACGATGATTGTCGAGCAGGTCTTCTGCCCGTTTTGTCAGTTCTTCCAGGTAAAGTTCGCGTGCCTGAAAGTTTCCGGAAACCCGGCCGGAGAACTGAATATCACGCAGGATGTTTGCCCGCAGTTTGTTCAGATCGGTTTCATTTTCCGGTTTTTTGGGATCCTGCTTGAGAGTCATCAGGTACAGATAATATCGGGCGCCCTCTGCAATCAGCTTTTTGTCTTCGGCTCCATTGATTTTTCCCCCTCGCAGCAGCTCGTCGAAATCCCGTTGCTTGGTTTTTTGGAAACTGATGGCTTCCTCGGGAGTCATTAACTCTTTGTATACATTGAGCGCATTATCGGCTGCATTATTCTGGGCGTTGGGTTCTGCCGGTTGCTGGCCGAGAAGTATCGAACTGGAACACAGTAGCAGACCGAATGCCAACAGAGAATGTCTGAATACTCTGGCGGTCAGCATTTCAATTTCTGAAAAGGCCTGATACGAGCATATGGATTGTCGCACGGAAAGTTCCTTCATTCAACGTTCTGCTCGAACCCCGGTACATTCAGTTGCACAGGGTTTTCTCGGCTTCAATAGGGAGCGTTACATTCAAGGAAAATATTACACAAATAAGGCAAATAACTCTACGGCAGCCGAATAGATTTCCTGTGATTAAATGCCGACTGCTATTCTGGTTCCGAACGAAGCGGAATGAGGATATGAATCACTGATAATCATACGATAAATAAAGAGCAGATACCAACGAAATCTGCCATTTTCGAGCAGCAGGTTCAGGGAATGACCGTTCCACTCCCGCTTGTACGGTCAAAATAACTCGGTTGTCGCTGCAGGAATAAATTCCCCTGTCTTCGGTGGCTCTATTTTATTATCTTACGTTATCGCTTTACCTTACGAACTGTCAAGAATTTTCTCAATCCTGAAGCCGGAATTCTTTTGTCAGTGTGAAGCGACTCCGGATTTCCAGTGCGAAAGTAAAAGTGAATCAGATTCTACCATGATTGCTGGAAATACAGAAACAGCAACAGTCATTGATTGAGATGAGAATGTTCACTTTTCCCGGCTGTCTGAAGCAGTTTATGGCGGTTATCAGGATTCTGAGGATTGGTATGTGATTGGCCTGTCTGAAATGGATATCGTATGACAGTTTATATTCAGAGTAATACATTCTTACGACACCAGACCGGATCCCATCCGGAATGCCCTCTGCGTCTGGAAACGGTGATGAACCAGGTTTCTACGGCAGCGATTCCCAATCTGCTGATCTTGAATGATCCCCAGACCAGATCGGGAGAGGAGATCTTAAGGGTTCACCCTGAAGCATACTTGAATCAGTTACAGGCATTTTCAGCAGCGGGCGGGGGCCGCATTGAATCTGATACCGTGATGTCTGCGGACTCTTATCATGTCACCCACTATGCAGCAGGTTGCGCGGTGGAAGCCGTAGATCAAGTCATCAACGGACAGGTGAAGCAGGCTTTTTGTGCCATCAGACCACCGGGGCATCACGCACTTTCAGATCGGGCGATGGGGTTTTGTCTGTTGAATAATGTGGCCATCGCAGCTCGCCACGCCGTTGACTTTCATGGTTTAAATCGTGTGCTCATCGTTGACTGGGATGTGCATCATGGGAATGGGACTCAAGATATTTTTTACGAAGAAGAAGCCGTCTATTTTTTTTCTGCACACCGGCATCCGTTTTATCCCGGGACCGGACTGGGACATGAAACGGGATCGGGAGCGGGGCTGGGGACGATCTGGAACCTTCCGCTGGCGTTTGGAATCTCCCGCGAGGACTATTTCTCCGAGTTTGAGCGGATGCTGGAGGATGCAGCCACCCGATGCCAGCCTGAACTGATTCTGATCAGCGCGGGTTTTGATGCGCACAAGGATGATCCCATTGGTTCACTGGGACTGGAGACTGAGGATTTCGGGACATTAACCCGCCTGGTGAAAAGGATCGCGGATGAATACTGTGGAGGCCGAATCGTCAGTCTGCTGGAAGGCGGCTATCATCCTCAGAAACTGGCGGAATCAGTGGTCTGCCATTTAACGAGCCTGAGCGGAAACTGAGGCCGTCTCTGCTGGTGAGCACGTTGGCTATTTCTGGTAGATCGGCAGGTAGCCTTTATCCAACTGCAGAATCGTTGCATTGATGGCGGTTGTGTAAACCGGGCCGACATGCCCTTCCATCCAGGCACCGGAGGCGGACTGTTTGCGGAGAATCTGCTTGCCGATATCTTCGATATATTTATCCCAGTCTTTGGTTTCGCCGCGGTACATGACCTGGGCATAATAAAAATGGGCGTAATGCCAGTGGCCAAAATAGCGATTGGAGTTTCCGCCGGGCCAGATATTCTTTTGACAGAAATCGAGCATGTTTTTCAGGTGATCAGAATCGTATTCACCGGCATTGAACAGGGCGGCACAGGCGGCAGCGGTAATGGCAGGCCGGGCACCGCCCCCCCGGATACTGTCCTGGACGCCCCCTTCCGGAGTCGTGCAGTCGGAAATGTATTTTTTGGCGCGGTCGATGATCTTTTTATCCACGGGGATGCCGGCATTCCGACAGGCGCGTAATCCCTGGACCTGGGTAATACAGGTGGAACCTTCATCGAAATCATTGCCGTCTTTGGCAGAAACATATCCCCAGCCGCCACGGGTTGTCTGGGCGCCCGCGCAGAAGTCGACGGCTTTCATCAGTACTTTTTTCAGTTCTTCGCGGCGGAGTGCGTCTTCTTCTTCGCCATAAACCTGTGAGAGAAAAACCATGGAATAGCCATGTCCATAGGTGTAATGATAGTCATTTTTATAACCGATCAAACCATTAGGCTGGCTCATTTCCAACAGATAATCCACGGCGTTCTGGATGTTCTTCGCGTACTTACCGCGCGTCGTGGTAGAACCTTCTGCCAGCAGAGCATTTCCGGCGAGGGCTGTCATGGCCACCCGGTACTGTCCACCATTGGCCTCCCAGTATCCCTGGCGACGCTGTTCCCTGGCAAGGTATTCCAGAGCATTGGAAACCGCCTGCTGAAATTTCGGGTCACGGTTTTTGGCCGCAATACTATCTGAACTGGACAGGATCAGACCTGTCATTATCAGAACAATTGAAAGCATGAATCGCATCAGTTACTCCCTCTGTACAGAGGACCCGGCGCTTGTCATTCACCAGTGCCGGTAATAAATGAGAAGCTCTGAATCGACCGCAGATTGAAAAAAAAAGAGCTTCCCGGGTTTGGGTTTCGGATTATTTATCAACCCATTCAACAGGTTGAGGTTCGATTTCGGGTTTGGGAATATGTCCTGCATCAGCGCGCCCGCTGCCTTCCAGACGGCTGATTGCCCGGACGGTCATGTCATGATCGCAGAGAATCTGACAGCTGAGACGGCAGCCTGTGACATCACGTGCTTGGAGAACACTCTTTTCGGCGGCCGTCATTTTATCAGGTTCACCATCAAGAAATTCAACACGACATGTCGTACAGCGTGCTGCGCCGCCACAGGCATGTAATTGATCGACTCGGGCATCTTCGGTCAGTGCCAGTACCAGGCGCTTACCGGATTCCACTTCGAATTCTCCTACATTTTCAACGGTCAGTTTTGGCATTGTTTCCTCAGTATTTTCATTGGGGTTGAGTCCGGAGTTTCTCGTGAATGGATACGCTTCAGTACCTCTACGAGTCTCCTGTGATAATAACTCAATGAATTATAGTGACTGGCAGCAGATTATTTAAGTGGGCATTACAAATTCCCGTTCTGGGTGAGATACCGTCAGAACCGGGCAGGGGGCTTTGCGGACCACTTTTTCAGCCACACTACCCAGCAGCATGTGTTTGAGGCCTGTCCGACCATGTGTTCCGATGACAATCAGGTCGATTTCCGTTTTTTTGGCATAACGGATAATTTCCAGGAATGCGGGCCCGACACAGACTTCACGCACGATTTTCAGGTTTTCCGTGCCAGGCAGACCGGGCATTTCTTCCAGTTGTTTCTGCGCCAGGCTCTGCATGTCTGCTACCAGATCGTTCATCGATGTTCCCATCATATTCGGTTCCGGGAACATGGCGACAGCATCCTGCACTACATTCAGCAGGTGTAATTCGGCATTAAACCGGCTGGCGAGTTCACAGCCGTAAAGCAGCGCCTGTTGGCCGAATTCACTGAAGTCGGTCGGTACGAGAATTTTCTTCAAATCAATCATGGGGTCACTCCTTGTTTCATTATATCCATTACCTGCAGTCGCTTCAGAGACCTGTTTTGCACTTATCTCAATCTCTTCCCGGATTCGATCCAGCCGGTTCCCGCTCCAGCCCCGTCACAGAGCCTGTGATTCACAGCAGGTTCAATCCCTGCAGTTTAACAGATCCGGGAAACTGATTCAGCCGCTACAATCGTTAGTTTAGTGATGTTCCGTACCGTGAAACCGCTTACAGATAATACGATCGTTAGATCGCAAATAATAGATTTATCAATCACGACACCTGCATTTATGAGAAATCGTTTCAGTAAGAATAAACGGATGGCTGTTGAGTCTATTCTAACTGATTATCCACTTTCATATATGCATAAATGGCAGATTTAACCGATTTTTATTCCGTGTGCCATACCACATATTATGAACTTGTCAAATTGGGAAAGTGGTTTTTTTAATCGGCACTGTCTGATGGACACGGAAAGAGGAACGAAGATGTTACAGCCCTATTCGAAAACGATCTCATTATCACTGTGCGTGTTTTCCATGACAGGGTTAGCTGGCTGCCAGTATGCTCAACAGAAAGTCTATCAGCAGGCTTCCCGTCCCGCTCCTGAGTATCATGAGCAGATGGAAACCACGATTCCCCGATATCAGAGCCCGGGTAATTATCGTCTGGAACCGGCACCTGCACCGCTGGAGGACAGCTTTCCTCCAGCAGCTCCCCCCAGCCTGATTCCTCCCGGACCAGAGCAGACATCAAACAGGAAGACATCAGATATCCGCCGGGTTTCGGATGAAGCAACCGACGATGATTCTGCTTATTTCAAATCCATGTTTGAAGATGAAGCCGCATTTGATGCTGAACCGGAAGAGCCGGCCCAAAAGTACCTGGGACTGGTTCCTCACTATTCAACGGTTTCCTCTTCGATGTCGAATAAAGTCAAGCAGATGAATGGGAAAGTCAAAGGTTTCTACTCCAGAATGAAATCACATGTAAAAACTCCTGACTGGGTTCGAAAAGTTTCAGGCAGTCATGTCGAAGTCATCGAAGAAGAAGCATTTGAGGGAGAACTTTCCTGTATCAATTCGAGTCCTGAGTTCGAAGAAGCTGAGATGCCAGAGGAAATGCTGCAGCCGGAACCAGCCAATCCTGCACCGACAACACTGCCTGCCCCTCCGCAGAAATTTCAGCCTCAGCCCGAATTGAAATCACAGCAGTTACCCCAACTGCCACCTCCTGGTGAAGCAACCAACTTCAACAATTCGTGGAGAGTTTCTGCGATCCGTGAGCCATTGACAGTAGAAGATTTCTCAACTTCCGGAGATCAACTGGAAATGTGGCCTTACTCGAAACAGGTTCAGCAGCAGCAGGTCCGAAAATTTGAATTTAAAACGGCTACTCCAGTCTCGACACCAGACTTCAGCTCCGAGCAGCCGGCATTCAATCATCCCCGGGAACTGTCGGTCCCTTCCATGATTTCACAGGAAGAGTCTGTACCACTGCGAAAAATCAGTCATGAACAGAGCCAGCCTGTAATCCGGACCCAGACTGAAAATGTGGTCGAGGATACTCCTGTACTGATCACACCCCGTCAAGTTTACTAACCTGATTTCAGGGTGGGTCATAACCTCCAGGGTGAAACGGGTGACAGCGACAGATTCGCAGGACCCCTTTGCAGGATCCTCTGATCGCACCATATTTTTTGACGGCCTGAATAAAATATTCGCTGCAAGTCGGGTGGAAACGGCACTGTCTGCCTATCAGATGACTGAGTGTCATCTGATAGATGCGAACCAGACCGATCAGTATGCGGGCGGGAAGCTGATACAGCAAGCGGCCGAGTTGCAGGGCGATCTGTTTCATCAGCCAGGTTGCTGCTCCAGACGTCGGTTCAGTTTTTGTGAAAGATATTTGAGGGACTTCTGATATTCTGCCAGATCCCCCTCCCGATCGGCACGGGGAATGACAACCAGATCGAGGCCTGCAGGCAATCGAGAGTGGATCAGACGGAATGCCTCGCGCAGCAGCCTTTTCTTCCGCGCCCGTCGAATGGCGTTGCCGTTCTTTTTTGAAACACTGAGGCCCAGCCTGGTGTGCGGGAGTCCGTTTCGAATCGCAAACAGCAGTAGATTCTGATCGCCGGCCCGCTGTTTCGCAGCATAAACCGCATCGAAATCCTGCTGACTGCGAATGCGATACTCGCTCGGAAAACCGAATGCTTTGACAGAAGTCTTCTGCCGCTGAGAATCGTCCTGAGAGCCGGTCATGATTCTGTTTTTTCGTCGTCTGTCTCAGCTTCCGTATTGGTTTTCACGGGCGTTTCTGGCTGTTCTTTTTTAGGGGGATGCATCTGGTTCGGATAGGGACGCCGAATCATGCTGCGTACCGAATGTCCGAATAAGGAAGTGAAGATCAAAATCCCAATACCGGCGCCGGCCAGAAGCCAGACGATCAGGATCATGACACCCAGTTCCCGCGGACGTTCATCTTTTTCAGGTTCTTCTGAATCCGCCTGTTTTGCTGCTGGATCGTCGGGAAGTTCCATGCCCGGTTGTTCCGACTCGGTAACTGTTGTCGAACCGGATTCCTGCTCCTGTGCTGGTAAGGGCTGGGCTGACAGGCATAGAGTGAGCGAGAACACGCCGCACAGTAAGAGCTGGTTGATCCATTTACGGGAGCGGGAAGCGAGTTTCAGTTGCATCGAATTCACCATGCTTTCGATCGGGGTGATTCCTGTGGTAAGTCTTTGAGTTGTTCATACAGGGCTTTTGCCTGATCGCTGAGTGCTTTGGGGGCGACAATTTTGATGGCGCAAATCTGATCGCCGGGCTGCCTGGATTTCTGATCGATAATCCCTTTCCCCCGTAGTCGTAATTTGCTGCCACTCGAGGTTCCGGCAGGAATCGTGACTGTCACTTCTCCTTCGGTCAATGTGGGTACATCCACTTTCGCTCCCAGGGCTGCCTCGGTGAGTGTAATGGGGACTTCCAGTAACAGGTTGCTCCCTTCCCGTTTGAAATAGGGATGTGAACCGACTTTGATCGTCAGCAGTAAATCGCCCGCCGGGCCGCCATGAACTCCGGGGTTTCCCTGACCACTTAAGCGGATGACGGAACCATTATCGACGCCAGCAGGGATTTTCACCGTGAGGCGCTCGGCAGTGCCCCCTTTCTGGAGACTGATCTCATGTTCTCCGCCCACGGCAGCCAGGTGGAAGGGAATGTCGATGGAAAGGCGTTTTGATTCCCCTTTCTGCGGGCGGGGTTGTGCGCGACGGCCTCCACCTCCGCGAAACGCGCCACCAAATAAATCACCTAGATCAATGCCGCCACCACCAAAGAGATCTTCAAAATCGACCGGTCCCGCACCACCGGCAGACTGGTAATATCCTCCACCGCCGGGGCCTGCCTGCTGGAAAGAATGCCCGAACTGGTCGTATTGTTTTCGCTTTTTTTCGTCGCGTAATACTTCGTAGGCTTCCTGGACTTCTTTAAACTTCTTGTCAGCCGTTTTGTCATCCGGTGCCATATCGGGATGGTATTGGCGCGACAGTTTTCGGTACGCTTTTTTGATTTCATCAGCAGTCGCGCTGCGGGAGATTCCCAGAATATCGTAATAGTCTCGTTTGCTCATGGATTTGAAATTCGTTTGATGTACCAGGCGTCAAATATTGATCGAGAGAGCCGGCCATTCGAAATGGCCCTTTCACTCGTAGAATGCTTTCCTGAGAGATGCTCAGCTGGGAGCATTCTACGTTCGAAATTCACTGGTTTTCAAGTTAGCTCAGTCTATAACTGCTTATAAACAGTGCTTTTATTATAAGAATACGAATCTAAATGATTCATTGATGGATCGGATCTGCGTAGAATGCCACTACTCGGCACAGGCGGGATCGATTCAACAGACTGGAAAACAGCATTAATGTTAAAATTCGCGATAAAAAATCTTCTGAGTCGCTCAGTTCGCTCTTTTTTGTGTTTAATGGGTTTAACGATCGCCATTGCCGGTATGGTGGGCCTGTTTTCTATCGCGGGCGGGCTGGAAGAGACAGTGTCTCAGACGTTCGGGAAAATCTCAGGCATCGTAGCCATGCAGCCCGGCGCACCAATCCCATTGTTCTCGCGCATTCCGCGGGCCTGGGGAGCCGAGATCAAAGACGTGCCCGGTGTGGCGATTGTGAACCCGGAAATCTGGTCCCGGGTGAATCTGATTGAAGGGAAACCTGTGATCAGTCCGCCCCGTTTTCTGTTTGGAACCGATCTGCCCACACGATTAGAGTTGAAACACGGGATTTACCGTGAAGCCATCTATGAAGGTCGGTTTCTGACTCTGGAAGATCGTGGAACCTTAAATACCGTCATCAGTCGCCAGATTGCCGAGCAGCATGAAAAACAGATTGGTGACCAGATTGAAGTCAATGGCCAGACGATGAATATCGTCGGGCTGTACGAGTCGGGGTCGATTCTGCTGGATGTCGCCATCATTCTGGATATTGAAGTGGTACGCGAAATCACGCGGTTCGATCCGGAGAGCGTCAGTTGCTTTTACATCGAACAGTCCGGAGAAATTGGCAATGATGAACTGGTCGAGAAAATAAAAGATCAGTTTCGAGGTCGTGAACTGGCATCCTGGCAGCCGACTGCTCTGGCTCTGGCCAATTCGTCAAATACGAATCTCCTCCAGGATTTTATAACCGCCATCGATGATGCATTGAAAGGTAATACTCCCACTGAAAAGAATTCCGCCTCAAAAGCAGGACAGGGTGATTCGAAAGCAGCAATCTCAGATCTGAAAATAGAAAAAACGGAAGCGGAGTCTGCAGAAAGCGCATTGGAAGTCCGTTCTGCTTCTGACTGGGGCGAACGGCTGGATACGTTTACTGCGGATCTGGATATTTTTCTGGGCCTGATGACGGGGATTGGCGTTCTGATTGCGATGCTGAGTATTATCAACACGATGCTGATGAGCGTGATGGAGCGAGTGGTAGACTTTGGAATTCTGAAAGCGAATGGCTGGTCTGATCGGGATGTAATGCTGTTGATCACGGCGGAAAGTTCTCTGCTGGGTGTGCTGGGCGGTGTGCTGGGAGGGATCCTCGGGCTCATTGCGATCGCCGTCGTCAACTGGAAGTTTGCCAGCCAGGTGCACCTGTATGCCAGCCCGGGGTTACTGTTATTTGGTGTGGTCTTCAGTACGCTGCTGGGAGTACTGGGAGGACTGTATCCCGCGATCTGGACGACACGCATGACACCGATTGATGCAATACGTCGAGGTTGATCCCGACCCACCGCTGCCAGCGATTTTATTCCGGATTCAGAAAGCAGAGAGAGAATGATTGAAGTTCGAAATGTATGGAAGATCCACCAGAGTGGTGAGACGGAAGTGCAGGCATTACAGGGAGTGAGTTGTCGGTTTCCCGGCCAGAAATTTTCGTTTATCCTCGGTCCTTCCGGAAGCGGCAAAAGTACGCTGCTGTATCTGATGGGAGCGCTGGATACGCCCTCTGCAGGAGAGATATTCGTACAGAACCGTTCGCTTTCCACGCTGAGCCGGAATGAACGCGATCTCTACCGCCGGGAGAAAGTCGGGTTTGTATTTCAGAATTTCAACCTGTTGAAAAACCTGAATGCGCTGGAAAATGTGCTGGCTCCTTATCTGCCCCAGGGGGTGACGGCAGATCAGAGACAACGTGCCGAAGCATTACTGCAGCAGGTTGGACTTGGTAACCGGATTACGCATCGCCCCAGTCAACTTTCGGGGGGAGAGCAGCAGCGTGTCGCGATTGCCCGCGCGCTGTTAAAACGGCCTCTGTTGATTCTGGCTGATGAGCCAACCGGGGAACTCGATACCAGAACCGGTGGGGAGATCTTTGATTGCCTGCGAGAGATGAGTGCAGAGTACAAGACGACCGTCGTGATCGTCACGCATGATGAACGCTATATCCGGGACTCGGATTATATTCTTCACTTACGTGACGGGAAGGTGGCCGAAGATGAGGCATGCGAACCGGGGGAATAAAAAACAGCTGCGATCCAGGACTCATGAATCGCAGCTGCTCGCGTCGCAAGAAGATTGGTTTCTGTCTATCTGCCTGTTTAACAGGGTGTTTCTAATCTCAGACGGTATCGATTTTACCATCGTGTGTTTTACGGAACCCGGGTCCTGCCTCTTGAGGGGGAGTGGCATAGACATTCAGACGTACGATTTCCAGGTCTGTCAGGTGTCCTTCAATCGTGATGTAGGCAGAGGAAGGATCGCTGCTTTTCGTGGAGTCGGACTGTTCCAGGAAATTAAAGTGGAACCGGTTGACCGACTCGAAACGATCCAGGAGTTGCAGTAAATCAAACTGGAAGCTGGCGGCGATGAACTGTCCGTCCCGCTGACCTCCTACAATTTCCGTGCTGCCGAGAAACAGGCCCACTTCCCAGCATTCTTCTGTAAACTGACAGTCGAAGCCGACACGGCCGACTTCGTCAAAAGGATTAAAAATGTCGGCGATCTCATCGACAAAATCATTGATCCATGAGGGACGACAATTAAGGTTAGATGGTTCTGAAGCAAAGTTTTCCATTTGTTTCATCAGGTGTTGAATCGGCAAGTGTGAGTGGGCCAACGTTGTTTCTCCGTCTCGGTCTTTGGGGTCTCTGAGTTGTTGACAGGCAATGCAGTTCTGGTGAGCGAAAACACTCTCATTCTGTAGAGTTATGTATCGGGGAAATCCTTAGAACGACCACACAACATTTCATGGCTTCTGAAGAGATGGTTTGTATCAGGTGTGTGTCGGTGCAAAATTGCCGAACCGGACTGTCATGCCTTTCTCTCTACTTGCCGGGACAGTATTGATCAGTCCGATTGTGAAGCCTGACAGGGGTGTCATTCAAGTTGGATTATGCCAGATCAACGACCTGAAAACCGGTCGAATTCCCGATTTAAGATGATTGCAGTTGAAGTTGAGACAAAAATTGTAATTGCGAATAAAAAAAGAAAATCCACTGGACCGATCTGTTCAGCAGGTCGGGTACCTTGTTCCTGCCTGCTGCTCGTTTGACACTAACTTCAAGTCACTTACAATAGCTACCTTGTCTCAGGGTAACAGATCTGGAAGTGTTGATGTGTCCGGGAAGGATGAAAGGTTCATTGTGGAAGATGCCGTTCGTAAAACAGCCGTATTGATCGAAGCGTTAAGCTGGATTCGTCGATTTCGTGGCCGGTATGTTGTGATTAAGCTGGGGGGAAGTGCGCTGGAAGAAGAAGCAGCCGTCAAAAGTTTTCTGACCGATGTGATCTTCATGCGGACGGTAGGCATGCATCCGATTCTGGTACACGGTGGCGGAAAAGCAATCAGCCAGGCGATGAACTCAGCGGGGATTGAGCCCCGTTTCGTAAACGGACGCCGCTTCACTGATGAGCAGACTCTGGAGATTGCCACCGATGTGCTTGCCAATCAGATCAGTGCTTCGCTGGTTGAGGAAATCCAGTCACAGGGAGCTAAAGCGGAAGCCCTGCATTTTGGAACCCGTAACTGTCTGAGTGGGGAGCAACTGACTCTGCAGGCAGAAGACGGCTCAGACGTCGATCTCGGGCATGTAGGCTATGTGACAGGCGTCGATCAGGATCTGCTGGCGGAAGTCTGTCAGTCTGATGCGATCCCGGTCATCCCTTCCGTAGCCCTGGATGCGTCAGGACAGAAGCTGAATGTGAATGCCGATACAGCGGCGGCTGCCCTGGCCCGGATTCTGAAAGCCGAAAAACTGGTCTTCCTGAGTGATGTGCCCGGAATTTTCCTGGATCGGCACGACCCGCAAACACTGGTTTCCCATCTGGAGACGCAACGTTGTCGCGCACTCATAGCTGACGGAACGATCGATGCCGGAATGGTTCCCAAGGTCGATGCTGCCCTGGAAGCGCTTGCCAGCGGTGTGGGCAAGGTGCATATCGTTGATGCCCGGCTGCCGCATTCGATCCTGCTGGAAATCTATTCCGATAAAGGGATCGGGACAGAGATTGTCAAATAAGTCGCTCACGGCTCTTTGATCAGGGGAGTGGCATCTGCGTCCATAACGGGTTCTGATTTGGAAAATCCGATTTCCGGATGCCGAATCAGCCCTCCCCAGTGGGCGGCAGCACTCCAGAAAACAGCAATGGCAATCGTACCTGTCAGGATGAGCATACGCTGCCAGCGGGGGATCGTTTCCCCCTGAAAGCCCTGGAGCAGGGCATTTCCCACGACCATCGCCAGCACGACCATCGCTAACAGACAGGAACGCGCCAGCATCGCATGGAATTCAACCGTCTCTGTATTCAGTACGACCTGCTGTTCCAGCATTTCATAGGCGAGGGGACCGGAAAAGTAAGCGACTGTTGCGATCAGCAGGACTGTCAGTAACAGCCAGCAGCAGATTTGAAACAGACGCTCATCGCGAAAGATCCACGCCAGCAGAAACAGGATCGACAGGCCCCAGCAGCCGATAATGGGGACGTGGACCGTCATCAGGTGGACCTGAGCGGCGTTCATTTTCGACCTGTCTCAATGGCTTTGCTGGGATCAATGCCTTTGTCGACCTGGCTGTAATCGAGTTCGCTGCCCCCCATGCTGTGGGGGATGAGGTAGCAGACCGTCATGACGATCGTGGCTGTGAAGACCGCCGCCCGTCCGATCTTCGTATTTTTCTTATAGGGGTTGAGGCCGATGACCGAGCAGGCGAAAACCCATGCCAGGAACATGAACAGCATTTTGTTGTCAGTCCAGTCACCTCCCAGAGGAAAGCCGGTCCAGTATTCACCGAATGCATATTTCTGGACCATTGGCCCCAGGATCATGCCTCCGACTGTCATGCCACACAGCGTGGCCCAGGCCAGTTGACGCATATTATAGGGAGCGAAGAGCGCAGCCAGGCCGGAACGCATCCCCAGTAAGATGGAAATAATCATCAATGTCACATGGGGGATCAGAACGCCATCCGGGACAGGATCTTTAAAACGGATGACGACATTGTCGTCTTTGTTCTCGGGAAGCCGCAGTGGCTGACCGGCGATTTCTGCTTCAATGTAATACTCGAGCTTTCCCGCTGCCGGCTGTTTGGGTAGGTCCCCTTCAAGCTGAGTCCTGTTTTCCCGGGTTTCGATTTTCATGGGGACGGGAGTAAAATCGTCGTCAGTACGGAATCGTTTATAGAAGAGGGTAGCGGTTGCCGTTTTCGCTTCAGCCTGGGGGACAGGGACTTCCACAGTGGCGTCGCCCGTCGATTCATGCGTCCGAATGAGTTTCGCGACCATATTTTCTGTAACCGCTACCTTCATAGGATAAGTGGGACCTGTGGCGCGCTGATAAATCATCGCGGAGGCAGCCAGAATTACTGCCAGAAACCAGAGTGCGGTTCGCTTCAGGAGCCGCGTTTTCACCGGAGGGGGCAGTTCAGCGTTAACATCTTGTGATTCTTTGGTTTCGGGCTGGTCTGATTTCTGATTTTCTTCCATCGGAGTCCCTTTTTTCTCAAGCATCGTGAATTCTTTATTCGTAGTGTCTTATAAGCAGGCCACGATTGCAATTCTATACTGTGTCTCGGTAGGATCAAATAGTACAGAAAAGTAACAAAACCTGCCTGATCGCCACTCTCCTTATTGATTCACAATCATTCTGCTGCGAATATCAAATATGACCATGCGAGTTGCCAATACAGTCTGCGATTTTGAGAGACTGCCTGGTCCGAAGAACCGGTATCAACTTCTGTTTTTGTTCTGCCTGTCTCTGTTGATCGGGGGACTTTTTCCCGCGACGAGTGAGGCACATCCGATTTCTGTCAGCCAGGAAAATGTGTATGTGAAGCGGGATAAAGTTCTGATCTCGATGCAGATTTATGTAGAAGATCTGTACTTCTTTCAGAAACTGGAACCCGACGAAGAGAATATTGTTTCCCAGGCGAAAATCAAAAAAGCCATCGAACAGCATAAACAGTTCCTGCTGGACCGTCTGCTGGTGCGCGATATCAATGGAGAGAAACTGCAGGGGAAAGTGGTTTCCGTCGATGACTCTTCAGTGAAGCCTGAAGGGGTTGCGATGAGCGACCTGATGCAGTTTACGCTGGTCTTTGAACTGGAATACCCACTGGAAAAACCACCCGAGTTTCTTACGTTCAGCCAGCAACTGGTCGATTCCAACGCGGGTTTCCCGGCGATGGTTCAGTTCAATCTGAAACAGGAAGGTTCTGAAACTCCTTACGCCGTAGCCATGAAGCCTCGCGAGCCGCAGACGATTCGGTTTAACTGGGAACATCCTCCGTTAGATCCAGATGCATCGGAAGCAGACTGGCAGGCGTGGCTCAAAGATCGACGCGAGGAGACGCTCGGCATTACCAGCTACGGAACGATCTATTCATTTCTGTACATCGAAGATTTCGAAGTCAGGCACGAAATTCTGATACCGCTGGCAACACTGGAGTCATTCTTCACACTCGAGAAAAAAAATCCGGACTTTCTTTCGGTCGCAGAGCAGGAAGCGTCCCGTGCCAGAATTGAGGAGTACTTTGCGAAAGCCAATCCGATTGAGATCGATGGAATCACGGTGAAACCAGAGGTTTCCCGGCTTGATTTTTATGGTCTCGATTTCACCGACTTTGCCAAACGAGCCGAGAAAAAGCGTGTGAGTGTCGCCAATGCTCGCGTCGGGATCATTCTGACTTACAGTACCAAAGGGACGCCCGATACAGTCAAAGTGACCTGGGATATGTTTAATCGGAGTGTCTGGAGTGTGGAAGCGGTCTGCTTTGCTTTTGACCAGTCTTATAAGCCGGTGTTTTCCAAGCTGGAGCGGAACAGTGAGTTCATGTGGGAAAACCCGGGACGCAAAGTCAGCCTGGATGTGAATCCGGTCGCTGTCACGCTGGAGCCACGACCGGTGTGGACGATCCCGGTTGTGAGTGGCTTCGGTTTTCTGTTGGGGCTCATGATGTGTCTGAGCCTGGTTCGGCGGGGGCACTCCCGCAAGAGGACCCTGACCGCTGCTGCAATTCTGTTTTTTGTCAGTCTGCTCTGCCTGCCGCTGGCCCAGGTCAGTTTTGCCAGTCCACTGCAACCCGTACCTGAGATTTCGACTGAGAAAGCGGAAGCTGTTTTTAAAACGCTGCATAAGAACATTTATCGATCGTTTGACTATCACTCTGACAGTGATGTGTATGATGCCCTGGCGAAGAGTGCCGAGGGTTCATTCCTGGAGACCCTCTATCGACAGATCAACCAGAGCCTGAAAATGCAGGAACAGGGAGGCGCCATCGCGCGTGTGACTGATGTTGACTGGGAAGTCATTGAATTGCAAACCGACCGAAATCAGAATAATCAAGATCTGAAGGACGAACGCAGTTTCGCCGTAAAATCAACCTGGACCGTTGCAGGCACGGTCGAACACTGGGGGCATATTCATACGCGTACCAACCAGTATGAAGGCATCTTTTATCTGGAACCGGTGGAGGGCACATGGAAGCTGACCGGCATGGATCTACTGGATGAGCAGCGACTGCGCTTTCAGACCAGCCTGCGTGAAGTGAAAGAGGAAGCACCTGTGAATACCGAAGAGTCGACTCCCTCAAAAAAGACCGCTGATAAGAGTTCGCCATGATCCGCTTTCAACAGCTCCAGTTCCGATACCCGCACTCTGCCTTTCAACTGAATATCCCTCAACTGGAAGTCAGGGAAGCAGAAAAGGTCGCCGTGGTTGGGCCGAGTGGCTGTGGGAAAACGACTCTATTGAATCTGATCTCAGGTATCCTGGTTCCCGATCAGGGCACACTGATTTCCTGCGATGTCGACTTGAATCAACTTAATGACAGTCAGAGACGCAATTATCGAATCTCGAAAATCGGATTTGTCTTTCAGGAATTTGAGTTAATTGACTACCTGAATGTTCGCGAAAATATTCTGCTCCCGTACTATATCAATCAGGCGTTGAAGCTGGATCAGAGTGTCGAAGCCCGTGCAAGGGACCTGGCAGCTTCCATGCAGATCGACCAATACCTGGCAGGTCGGATCGATCAGATCTCGCAAGGAGAACGCCAGCGGGTCGCCATCTGCCGGGCACTCTTACCACAGCCGCAAATACTGTTAGCCGATGAGCCAACAGGGAATCTGGATCCCGCAAACAAACGACTGATACGGGATCTGCTGCTGGAACATGCCACACGGACCAATGCCACGTTGATTATGGTTACTCACGATGATCGTCTGCTGGATCAGTTCGACCGAACCATTGACATTGAACAGTTTCATGAAGTGGTATCAAAGTCATGAGTGGGATTTTCAGGCTGACAATCCGCTATCTGCTGTATAACAGGCTGAAGTCGATTACGCTGGTGCTGTGTGTTTCGCTGGCAATATTATTGCCGGTGCTGCTGCAGTTTGGAGTCACACAGTTTGAACAGGATCTGATGGCACGGGCTCACGCAACGCCCCTGGTGGCGGGGATGAAGGGAAGCCGTTTTGACCTGGCATTGCAGAGCATGTATTTCAGCCAGGCTGACCTGGAAACGACTTCAATGCAGGAAGTCGAAACGATACAGGAAACAGGCTACGCTCTGCCAATTCCTCTGGCGGTGCGTTTCACTGCGCAGCAGGCGCCGATTGCGGGAACCACGCTGGATTATTTTGAGTTCCGCAAACTTGAGGTCGCTGACGGTACGAGTCTCCAGCGACTGGGTGACTGTGTAGTCGGAGCGAATGTCGCAGACAGACTGCAGTTGAAGCCGGGGGACCGGTTAATGTCCGATCCCTTGAATGTATTTGATCTGTCAGGCAACTATCCACTCAAGATGAGAGTGGCAGGCGTGCTGGCCCAGGCGTTTTCACCCGATGACGATGCCGTGTTCGTCGATTTGAAAACGGAATGGATTATCTCCGGTATCGGGCACGGACATCAGAGTATTGATGCGGAAACCGATAAAGACCTGGTATTACAACAGCAGGGCCAGAGCACCGTAGCGAACGCCGCGGTTCCCCAGTTCAATGAAGTGACCGAAGAGAATCTGGCTTCATTCCATTTTCATGGTGATATCGAGTCTTTTCCCGTGACATCCATGATCCTGGTTCCCCATGATCCGAAATCGGAAGTGCTGCTGCTGGGAATGTATGATACGAAAGAGTCGGCAATCCAGCTGATACGACCAGTCGAGATCGTTAATGAATTACTGCAGCTGGTCTTTCGTATCAAACAGTTGTTCGATGCGAATACACTGCTGGTTTCGATTTCGGTAGGTTTACTGCTGGCGCTGGTATTCATTCTGTCATTGAGATTACGCCAGCGGGAACGACAGACGATGTTTCAGCTGGGCTGCAGCCGTTCTACAATCTGGAAACTGCAGCTGACTGAACTCTGTTTCATCCTGGCAGCCAGTCTGGTCATCGTTGCTGTTTTGACTTTAGTGTTGAGAGTGTATATCCATCAGTTAATGCGTATGTGGTTTATTTAGTGGTGTAAATGATGCAACCCATATTTAAAATATCGGTTTTATGCCTTGTCCTGGCTGTTTCTGGCTGTCAGTCGCAAACGGAAGAAATCCAACGGCCGGTAGCAGAGGAGGGGCCTCGACTGGTGGTCGTGGTCAATTATCCGCTGCAGTTTATCGTCGAATCACTGGCAGGACCGGAATTTCAGATTCTGAATCCGGTTCCCCCCGCTGAAGATCCGGAAACCTGGCTGCCCGGCGATGCGACAATTCAGACCATACAACAGGCAGACCTCATCGTAACGAATGGTGCTGACTTTGCAGACTGGGTTAAAAAACTCTCTCTGCCTCGCTCAAAGGTCTTACGCAGTTCGCTCGCGATCAAGGATGCGTTGATTACTGTTCCTGATTTTGAAGTGCACAGCCATGGTTCAGGGGGGGCACACTCGCATGCAGGGACGGTTGCTTTTTTCTGGCTGGACCCGCAACTTATGGCAAGGCAGGCTGAGGCGATTGCAGAGCGATTGATCAAACTGAATCCCCCATCAGAAAACGAGATCAGAGCCAACCTGGAAAAACTCAACGATTCACTGAAACCGATAAATGAGCAGTTGGATCAGATTCAGGAAGACTATCCGGGACTGGAATGGTATTCCCGTCGACCCGTGTATCAATATCTGGCGAGGCGCTGTGACTGGACGATGTTTCATCTGCACTGGAAATCAAATGAGGCCCCGAACACGGAGGACTGGAAACGGCTCAAGGCTTTACAGGAACAGAAGAAGATATCCCTGATGTTGTGTGAAACGGAGCCAGCCGAAGAACTGGTCCACAAATTAGCAGAACAGGGAATTACAGTATTCACACTGAACCCGCTGACGGTGGCTCCGGCACAGGGGGATTATGTCAGTAACATGCAGCAGCAGTTAACCCATCTGCAAACGTTTCTCAAACAACAACAAAAATCATCCACTCCAGAAAATTAATAATGATGCAGATTCGTTTTGAACAAACTGCGGATAACGCCGCAATCAGAACGGTACACGAAGCAGCGTTCGGTCAACCTGCGGAAGCGGATCTGGTGGATTGCCTGAGAGCGGCTTGTCCGGAGCAGATTTCCCTGGTGGCCCTCAGCGAGGATCATCAGCTGATAGGGCACATCCTGTTGACTCCCGCGAAAATCCACTATACAGACGATTCGAAGATCAACGGGTGGGGGCTGGCACCATTGGGCGTTTTACCTGAGTTTCAAAAGCAGAGAGTCGGGTCTGAATTAGTACAGGCAGGACTGCAGGAGCTACAAAAACGAGGGCAGCAGTTTGTGATTGTGCTGGGGCATCCCGAGTATTATCTCCGTTTCGGCTTTGAACCAGCATGGATTTATGGACTTTCCTGTGACTTTACCGGTGAAAACCGGGATGCGTTTATGATCCATTTTCTGGGTTGGGACCGTTTCCAGGAGAAACCGGGAAGAGCCCTGTATCATCCGGTTTTTTACTCGCCGTAATTACTACGACTGATTCATTTATACTGGAATTTTGTTTCTGCTTTCGGGGAAAGTGAGTTGAACTCAGTTGAGAGAGTAGGAAGTACCGATGTAAGGTATATAATAAGGAGTGAATCATGGAATCCGGGAACGGGTTCCATGACGCGTTTTTCGAATCCGCTGGGCCCTGCCTCAGGAAGGTCCATGCTGAAGATTTGTTGAAAACGCTCGTGTATCATCAAGGAGCTTCACCAGACGTAAAAATCCGAAAGGTTTAAATGATGCAAACAGCTTTACAGGTTTTGGATCGAGAGTATCTCGAAGCCCGTTGTGCCCTGGTAGAACTTGCGGCGACCTTGGATCGCATTGACCGGGCTCACGATCATGAAGAAGGGTCGGGACCCCTGCAGGATTCCCGGCTGGATCTCCTGAGTGAGGCCATCGCCCTTTTGCAAGAGGAGAGCCATCTGCCCAATCGATCAGAGCGGATGCTGTTGCTCTTCTCAGATCTCGACTAGTGTCTTATCAGACCTGGCATGGCATTTTGGTCGAAATGGTCCGCACGCTCGGTAGTGTGTTCGCCTGACATCGGCCACCTGTCAACACAGGATTGATGGACCAGTGGTCGAACCGAATTCCTCCCTGCCCGCTTCAATCAGATTTTATCAGTGAGACGATTATGCAAATCATTCAACCTCATTATCACGCTATTGCCCGCACAGCCCAGGACTACGAACGCATGGCCATGTCCGGCGTTGTTGCCGTTGCGGAACCCGCATTCTGGGCCGGCTTTGATCGCCTGTACCCGGAAACGTTTCTGGATTACTTTCACCAGATCAGTGAATTTGAACCGACCCGAGCTGCCGAATATGGCATCAAACATTACTGCTGGGTTGCCGTGAATCCCAAAGAAGCAGAGAACCCGGAACTCAGTCGTGAAGTACTCAAGCATATGCCTGAGTTTTATAAAAAGCCCACCGTACTGGGGGTGGGGGAAATCGGTTTCCACAAAACGACTAAAAACGAAGAAGAAATATTCGAAGCCCAGGTCGAGCAGGCCATCAAGTATGATCAGCTGATTCTGATTCATACTCCCCACCTGCAGGATAAAGTACGTGGCACCAAACGGACACTCGAAGTGCTGTCCCACATGAATGTCAATCCGGAACGGGTCTGGATTGACCATGTGGAAGAACACACGATCCGCGAGCCTCTGGAAGCTGGTTACTGGGTCGGATTTACTTTGTATCCCATCACCAAGTGTACTCCCAGACGGGCCGTTGACATGCTGGAAATGTACGGTCACGAACGTATTCTGGTGAATTCCTCAGCCGACTGGGGACCCAGCGATCCATTCACACTTCAGGAGTGTGTCGTGCAGTACCGGGCTCGCGGGTATTCCGTTCAGGATGCCATCGAGGTCTTTCACAACAACCCGGCTCGATTCCTGGGGCAGAATCCCAAGTTTGATATCAAGCCCGTTCGACTGGAGACGATCGAAGAGGACAGTGCAAATTTAGTACAGAATTAACTCTGAGATTCAGTTTTGAAATAAAAAACAGGAGCAGGGATTCGTCCGGATGCTCCTGTTTTTTTATTGCGCCTATTTCTTTTTAGGGCGAAACGCTTTGAGTCGAGCTTCATCTGTTTCCAGAAAAGGACCTTCGAGCAGATCAATACAATAGGGCACAGCGGGGAACACCGCGTCCAGGCATTCCTGAATCGCTTTGGGTTGACCGGGTAAGTTGATGATCAGCGTTCCACCTCGGATGACAGCTGTCTGCCGGGACAGGATCGCGGTTGGTACTTTTTCGAGCGAGACTTTTCGCATCAGTTCCCCGAATCCCGGCATCTCTTTTTCAGAGACAGCGAGTGTCGCTTCGGGTGTGATATCCCGTTTCGCCGGGCCGGTCCCGCCCGTGGTCACAACCAGGCAGCACTGCTCCTGGTCACAAAGATCTTTCAGAGTTTTCGTGATTGTCTGCAGTTCATCGGGAATGACGCGTGCGACAGGCAGCCAGTCACTGGTCAGGACTTCCGAAAGATAGTCCTGGATCGCAGGACCTCCGCGGTCTTCATATTCTCCGCGGCTGGCGCGGTCGGAAACCGTTACAATTCCAATGCGGGCAATATTTGAATGTGGCACAGGGAAACTTTCTGTTAGCAAAATATCAAGTAACTTCTGCCACAATACCATATAACCGGTCAGCCCGATTCGCAAGGCAAGCAATCCAGGACCAGATCTGTCTGCTTAAAACCGAAATCCTTTCACTCGCTATTATGATGAGTGCTGATCACAGGTGGTTGTGCAGCGGGTAGCTCTGTCTTGGCCCCCTTTGCATCTGACGTGGAATGCTGAAAAACAGAGCCACGTTGTTGAATCAGTTCTTTTGCAGCGTGATAACGGGATGCCACACCGAACTGTGGATAAAGCCCCCCACCCAGAATGAGCGCGACCAGGATCAGAATTGCGATATGTTCAGAAACACGGGCCCTCAGCGAGATAGATGCGACATGGCGTGTACCGGTAAAGACCCGAAAATAGGCACGTAAAATTGCGATGCTGTTTAAAGCCGCCGCAATCAATACTGCTGTTCCCACCAGTGGATAAACTTCAATAGCGCCTTCCACCAGTAACTCCGTTGCAATGAACCCCAGGGTCCCGGGGAAACCGATTGAGGCGAGTCCTGTAACGAGAAACAGTGCCGCCAGAGTCGGTGTATGCTCGTAAAGCCCATGGTATTTTGTAAGAGAAATCTGTCCAATGCGTGCTTCCACTGAACGAAAGGTTAACGCAAAACCTGCCAGGGAAATACCGACTGAAATCCAGACACACAGTCCACCGGTCAATCCCAGGGGAGTTGCCATTTCCAGGCCTACCAGTACCAGAGAAGAATGGCTAAGAAACAGATAGCAGAAAAATCGTCGTGCTTCTTTCTGTACTAATGCCATGCCGGCAGCATAGACAGCCGTGGTCAGAGAAATCAGTGCGATACCCTGGAGAGCCCAGTCAGGCGCGATCGGATATACGAGTCGCATGACGGCATACGCTCCTGTCATTGGCGTGACAAACAGCAAGGCCGTTCCAAAAGTGACTTTTTCAAACAGATCTGTCATCCAGCAGTGCAGCGGTACGATTCCACTCCGCAACAGAGCGGCAGTGGTGAGCAGGGCACCGGCCATCAGTGTGATAGCATCATGCGCGTTTCCGAAACCAGACAGAACTCCTCCTGATACCAGTAAGGCGACAAAGAGACCCATATGCAGTACATAAACGCGGGGAGATTCTCTATGCGATTTGATTTCCAGGTAAGGCGGGATCGTTGCTACTGAAAGCAGGGAGATAATCACCCAGGGTTCCCGACTGCTGAGCGTTGCTAATAGAATGGCTTCCGATAACAGAGTCCTGCTGAATGAGAAGCGGTGTCCTTTGGTTTTTAAAGTAGAAAGTACGGTCAGCAGATACAGCAGCGCACCCAGAGGGAGTAACGGGGCGCTCAATTCGTCTACAATGAAGATGTCTTTATCCCAGAGTAGTTTTGTAAGACGGAAATGATCTGCCGCTGCAAAGGTCTGCAGACTGACAAAGTCTATCCAGCCGACGACTGTGTTCAGAAAGACGAGGGTGCAGATGATAAGACAGCGTTTGTAGGCAATATCACGATTCTGTGTCGTCTTAAGCCAGAGTGAACCAGCCAGAGAAATCAGGATCGATATCTCCATCCAGGGAAGGTGAAGTTCAGGAATCATAGGTAATCCTCCATCGAGTCAGAACGTGTTTTGATCGGATCCGACTTTTTGGATTCATTGCCGGTGAGCAGTTTGTTCCAGCGGCGTTCCATGTTATCACACCAACAGAACAGGGAGATAAACGGACGGACGATGAACTGGTCGCTCAAGACATCCAGGTAACCCCGTTCGAGCGAAAATCGATAGAGTCGGTTGCGATATTGTTCTGGAATCACCCGAATAAAAATTGATTTCTTATGGGAAAGCGGGGAGCCAATCGCATTTTCCAGCGTGTGATAATCGTGCAGTAAAGTAGGGGCTCGCAGTAGTTGCAGCGTTCGCAGGCAGGCATGACCGATGATGTGAATCAGTGCAATGTAGCGTAGCCCACAGCCGATTTCGACAACAATAATACCCACCTGGGTCAGAGAGGCGAACGCCAGGGCACTTTTGATATCTGTCTGCACCCGGGCTACCAGGGTTCCATAGATTGCTGAGATCAACCCGAGCAAGATGACGGCGATTCTTAACGTCAGGGACAGTTCGAGAATCGGGCTGACTCGTAACAGCAGGTAGGCTCCCAGGTGGACAGACAGAGAGCCATAAAAAATCGCGCTGGATGGGGTGGGCCCTTCCATGGCTCGAGGCAGCCAGCTGGAGAACGGGACGAGTGCTGATTTTCCGGCGGCGGCAATTAACAGCAGTATTCCGACAATCAGGGCATGTTGTTCGGTAATCGTCGCATGACCGTCGGGCCATGAACCGGTTCCCATCAGGCCTACGAAATCACCGGCTCCCGTTAAATGGTGCAGCATCAATGCGGCTAACAGAAAAGCGGCATCCGCAATCCGGTAAATGGTCCAGATGCGCATTCCATTTCGAACCGGGTTGACTTTTTCATGAAAAAAAGCAACCAGTAATGCCGAAGACAGACCGACGAGTTCCCATCCGAAAAAGAGCGTCTCAATCGTACCTGCCAGTGAAGAGACCACCATGCCAAGTAGAAAAATGGAATAACAGACGAAGAAGCGATTGTAGCCGGGGTCGCGGTGCAGATAGCGGCTGGCGAATGCCCCCACGGTACCACAGAGAATAAATGAAAGGATACAGAAGGGAATCGAGAGACGATCAAAAATAAATTTCAAATGAAAGTGAAAATGCTGTTCAGGAATAACCACCCAGTTACCAAGCTCAATCGGGACATATCTTATTCCATAAGACAGCATCAGTCCCAGGATCGTCATGGAGGCAAACAGGCCAATCAAGACCAGTGTCTGGGTGGCGCGAGCGATTATTCGTTCCCCGACTGGTCTGCCAATCAGAGATGTGATGCCGAGGATCGCGAACAGCAGTGCAGGGCTGGCTACGACACACACGCCTGAAAAGTGAAATACAGTATCAGAGTTCATGGTGATCCAGATGTCTAATTCAGAACTGAGGAAATCGATTTACGGTAAACATCTCTTGTTTCTCATGGCGAAGTCTGATGTTCCCGGATGGAAGCAAACCCCAGATGATCGCGCCAGCCACGATACCAGTGGATGGAGGAGTCTACGGTCGGAATCTCTTGCGTCTCCGGCAGGTAGGGCTGAAATCTTCCCCGATGAAATAAATGGATCTGGGACGTTTCCACATCGAAAACTGCCAGTTGGACCCAGTTGCCCTGTACGAGCCGGGCAATCGACTGATTGTCGGCAATAATACGATTCATCGCATCGACCGTGGTTTCAATCACGAACAGCAGGCGAACGGGTTCGTGAATCTCGACCATCTGTAAAGGCAGACCGGGACGCAGATCACTGGCCGCTCCATCCATCACGCCTAGCAGTGATGTAATATTGTGAGCGAGTTTGGTACCACAACCATATCCAAAGGAATCCACATAAGAAAAAAAGTATTCCAGGTTAATCCCGGCACAGACGGGAATCACGGCCTGGAGCGTACGTTCCAGAATGGAGCCGTCCGCATCATCTTGACTTGGATCATAAGAGGTCAGGAATGCACGACGGTCCAGAAACAGACCCCGACTCCATTTCCTGCGGCCGACAAAGCATAATGCATTCGTGGCATGACCGCATTCCGGTCGCGTCTGAGACAAATCTTCCGCACGGCCCTCAACATGTCGCAGTGCTTCATTCACAGAGAGAGCGAGTTCAGCAGATTCAAATCGGCGACAACGTTCATGCGCACTGCCAGCTCGCGCCTGGTTAAACTGTTTTTCCACTTTCGCGAATAATTTACGCTGCGAAGACGGGAGCCCGTCGAGGTCGTACCAGGTGACGCTGTCATCGCAGGTGTTATGATAGCAGCCTATAAAAGAGGAATTGTCTGGAATCATGAACTGACGATCGGCAAGGATCCTTCTGACTCGTGGATCGTTCGCCATTTGTGCAAATGCACGGGCATTCGGACCGCCACGACCTCCTCCACATGCGCCACAGTCGTAAGCGGCTTTATGGGGATTATTCAGGCTGGCCGATCCGTGCCCGCAAATGACCACCAGTGGTGAAAACAGTTCGGATCTGGAAAGCCCGATTGCCTTGAGTCCCCCTTCGACAATGACTGCCATTTCCTCAATGGAATAGCCAAGCTGTTCCTCCTGGGAGCCCGGTCGGGAGTCAATTCGTTCCAGTCGTAGCTGCGTGCCTGGGGGCTGCACAATGCGATTGAATATTCTGCGAACCTGTGCCGTTGTACGGGGGAACAGAATTCTGGCAACCAGGGGAAATGCAGCCAGTGATCCCAGGATCCCCGTTAAAAAGCCTCCAATAAAAGTTCGCGTTCCGACATGGGCCTGATGAATGGCCCGTCCAATTCGCCGCCGCGTCTCAGCCCGTCGTCGGCTGACCTGTTCAAAGGAATGCAGCGTTTCTTCCTGGACATAATGTACGGGCTTGATATTCACCGGACAGAGTGGGGTGAAGTGTGCATCTGCTGCGCCTCGGTAGTACATGGCAACGCCGAAGAAACCCGCAATGCCGAATGTTTCACACTCAGGTGCAATTTCTTCCAGGTGGCGGCGGAACGATTCTTCGCGATCGTCAATACAGCAGACAACCTGATATGCGGGAGCAGTTAATCGGGAAGTATTGATTTGATCCTGCTGAATTCGAAGACGGCTCGAGTGCGTGGAGACCGCATCGAGTGTTTCATTGCGATATTTTCTCTCAAAAGCCAGGTGATAAATACGACGACGCTCAAGGCTGGAAAATGCCTCAATCTCTTTGATGAGAGTCGACCACTGTGTCTGGGAAAGGTGGAGTAGATCTTCCGGGTTCCAGCCCCGAACCTGGGCAAGCTGAAAGATCGTAAAAGCACGCTGACTGGTCTGACAGAATTTCTGTTTACCCGTCTGGTTGAGAATAGCTGTCCGCAGCGAATCCAACTGGCCTGTTTCGTCGTACGAATGCTTCATGACATGTTCGATGACCAGTCTGTCCAGTATCAGCCGGATCGCCAGAAATCCGATCAGGGTGTCAGCAGGCGCTGGTTGTGGCATCCACTCTGCATTGGTTTCCATTTGCCACAGCATACCAGCCCAGCCACGCAATGCTAAAAGTGATTGAGATATATAGGCTTCCCGCTCATCAGCAGTGACTCCCAGCAGGGAAAGTGATTCTGCAATAGATTCGAGAGGACCAGTGTCTGATGACTCCAGTCTCTGGATTTCACGATCTAAGCCTTTCAGTTCGATAGCCGGACTGATCCTGGAATCGGCATACACTTGAAAAAAAGCATGATAGAATCCCAGATTCCGCTGAGGTAAAGACCAGGAACTGATCCCCTGATCAAGAAATGCAGCACAAAATCGTATCAGGACATCGTGTACAATCAGGTCCGTATCCATATCAGTAACTCGCAGCAGCAGATCCCGGTGTCTGAGCGGTTGAGACGGCTGCTTAGAGGGAGCGTTTATCTTTTGTGCTCCTGTAGAACAGACACGCCACAGAAAATGTAATACAAAAGCTTCCCATTTTCTGTCATTCCATTTTTCAATCGAAGATTTCCCGAACTGATCGAACAGGCTGTTCAGGATTTGTTCGTGTCCCTGTTGATTATCCGAAGCTCCGTTCAGAAACTCACGCATGATCCAGTGCCGCGTTGCGGTAATGGTCTGCTCCCGGACCACCGGATCGACTTCCTGGCGGAAATGACGTAAGGCATCCGTTTGAGCGATGAACCAGCGGAGTTCAGATACCGGTCCGGAATGCAGCGGAAACTGCAACATCGCCAGACGGAGCGCAAACCGCGTACCGAAGCCACCAATTAATATTTCGGAACTTTCGCCAAGGTCGTCCAGTAAAACGGCTTCGAGGTCCTGGATACGAATCCGCCCGTTATCCAGTTTTTTCCGGTATCGATCTTCCGACAAAAACGGATGGCACCCGAAAGTTCGACCTCCTGCGACGACGCCTTCTTCAAATGGCAGGTCTTCAAAAGCGTGCAGAGTGTTATGGTGTACGAAGACAGTGATCGGCCCTTGGGCCGGCAAATAATGAGCCGTATGCTCGATCAAATGTCGGAGATCAACAGAGTCATCCTCAGACACAGGGGGAACGGTTTGTTGATCTGAAGCTTGATGGGCGGATTGATTCATGATTTTTCACTGCATAAAATTCAGAAATTCGAAATACCTCTGGGTATTCCATACTTGCTGTTTGCACTGTCAAAGTAGACACGAAGCGATTGTCCGGAGCCATTTCAGAGCTGCGAAATGGTTTAAAACACTTCAATCAGGGCAGGAGCAAGAAGATCATGATCGAGCAGGATCATGAGAGCGCGCGTTGCAGGTATGAGAACCAGTGGAGTGTCATTTTAAAATTTGGGTTGATAGATATCACGAGAGTGCGACAACGGAGCACGTAAACAACACCCCCAACCCTCAATTTCCAGCTTGACAAAGCACTAGCAGCAAAAAATGTCGACTGGCGGTGCGCGCGAGCAATCCGGACTCTGTGAGACTGATGAGGGGACGTGAGTCAGTTTCAGATGCAGGAAATCAAATGAATGGTCGGGATAGGAATCGGCAGTTCCCGCCCTGAACAGGTGGAATGACAGATCCCATTTTTTCATTTTTGCAAAGGATTCAGTCTCTTCGAATTTCTCAAAAGGCTGTTCGACTGGAATGTCCCGTGGTTCTTCCTGAGAGACCAGAGTCAATGCAGTGCTGAAGGAAACCCCTAAAAAGAGAATATGTAAAACAAAGAGTTTCATCAAAGATTCCAGCAGGATGATGTCGTTCAACAGCTTCCGTTGCCACGGATTTGATCAGAGCCGTGATGAGGACACCATACTGAAAAATTATACTAACGCATTTGAGTGCGCTAATATAATAGTTACACTGGGTAACTGCAAGTTCGTTTTCAGTGATTCTGGCACCCTCATAGCATGCTTCAGGGAGAGGCCAGAGATCACATTCACATTCGGTCTGGCCAATATGAGTGGACACCGGCTGGATTATGAGAAGGGGCAGCTTGAGTTTTGAGGTCCCTAAAAAGCAATGCTTCTAGCCCTTGATCACTGTCTGTATGTGTAATATTGTTCTGGTAGAAATCATCTGACTAACAGCAAGGTCATTTGAATAAAATTCTGTCAGGAACAGATAATAATAACTCAGGTTTTGGGAGCAGGCAGATGCAAAAACTAGTTGATGGGATACATGAGTTTCAAAGGAATTATTTCAGCCAGGATCAGAAACTTTTTGAGACGTTAGCGGAAGGTCAAAGTCCGCTGGCCTTATTCATTACCTGTTCAGATTCGAGAATCAATCCGAACTATTTGACTCAAACCAGGCCGGGAGAACTGTTCATTCTGCGCACTGCTGGAAATATTGTGCCCTCGTATGGAGCCGTCCATGGAGGGGAAGCAGCGACAATTGAATATGCAGTAAGTGCTTTGAATGTCAAAGATATTATTGTCTGCGGTCACTCCCATTGTGGTGCTATGGCGGGTTTACTGAATCCGCAGCTTGTTGAAAAAATGCCCGCAGTCAAAGCCTATCTGGAACACGCAGAATCAACTCGTAGAATTGTTTCTGAAAACTATGAACATCTGACGGATCCGGATAAACGACTTATTTTAACAGTAGAAGAAAATGTGCTGGTTCAGATCGAAAACCTGAAGACCCACCCTTCGGTTGCTGCTGCCATCAGTCGGGGAAGTTTAAAGCTGCATGCCTGGGTCTATAAATTCGAAACGGGTGATGTCTTCAACTTTAATCCGGACGAAGGACAGTACCTGCCCCTGGAAAACGTCGTCGCAGCCGACGTGAATCTGGATAGAACACTGCCTCCGATTTAGCAATGGTGAAATGCGACGCGTTTTAGCTGCTGTTTCTACTGGAGTCTAAACCGGATGAAGCACTCTTGGATTAGTTCTGAGAGTGCTTTTGTGCTTGCGTCAGACGGATACAGCTTAAGGTTTTGCGCAGGCGATTTCTTCTGCCTGGGGAACTTCCTGGCTGTCGATCTGGTAGTTTCGGAAACGAATCGAATAGTTCTCGTTGAACCAGCTTTCGATGTGGGGCAGAAATTCCTGATCAAAGTCAGGCGAAGTGTAGTACGTTTTGCCGAACGCATGCGCCTGGATTTCGCCGTCCGCGACAACCTGTTGACCGTCTTTGTAGACCCAGCGGGGACGCTCGAACATTTCCTGTCGATTTTGCTGTGGAGCATAGATGGTAATGTCAGCGTGGGCACCCACTCCCAGGTGTCCTTTGTCTTTCATGCCCAGAACCCGCGCGGGAGCCGCCCGGGTGATGATGGCAATTTCATACAGTGAATATTCCCGTTCGAGATCAGCCAGCACGCTGCGTTCACGAATCGCTTCGGGCATCCGGGACAGAAATTCCAGGCGGAAGCTGCGATCCATCAGTAGATAGATGATTTCCGGATAATGATAAAAGGCACCGCCATTCGGATGGTCGCTGGTCATGATGACCCGCCACGGATCTTCCATCAACAGATACCATTCCAGTGCAATCGCCCATTGAACTGCGTTGATCAGACTTTTCTGCGGTCGATATTCGATGGGAATCACGCCGCAACTGCTCTCCAGTTCGCAGTCGGCCGTATACCATTTATTTCGGTTGATGTTATGCAGAAACTGGCTGAAAGGTGTGTCACCGGTCATCGAGAGCGTGGTACCGGGATTGATATGTCCCACGTCCACCGTGATGTTTTCGTGCGTATTGACATAATCCACCAGTTTTTGAGTCGCCGAGGAAAAACTGGCTGGATCGTTGGGATCGCCGTCGTACGAATGGAACTGGACGTGCGCTAAATGCCCGCGATGCCCCTCCAATGACTCCATCGTATTCAGGGTGGTTTCCCAGTTTCCGGGGATCCCCAGGTTATTACAGTGGATGTGCACAGAGTGAGGCAGCTGCAGACGGTCTGCAGTGCCAGCCAGACCACGTACAATTTCTCGAGGCGTGACGCCGAAATTCTGGACTGGCGAATCAAGTTCCTTGATCGACTTGCGGCTGATCTGCTTCCAGTCTTCGACACCTCCGGGATTGACAATTTTAATGGTGTATCCCTTGGCTGATTCCAGCAGCCAGGCGCAGTAGGCATCAAGGGCGTTCTGGTCCTGGTTCCGCAGATGTTTCATCACAAAGTGATTGTTGCCGAACAGCAGGTAGAAGCCTTTATCCAGAATCGGCGTGTCCTGCAGTTCCTCGTGAGCATGACGGGCATGCAGTCCCGGAATGGCAGCATCCATGGCTGTCGTGTAACCAATGCTGGCAAACAGATAGCCAGTGGCGAAGGTGCTGGGGACAACGCCGCCTGTTCCCGATCGAGTGTGTTCGCCGCGATAGATGGGGGGCGCTGTGCGTTTCAGGTCCGGCGTCATTTTGCGACCCGCATTGACTTTAGGGCCGGCAATATGGCAGTGCATATCGATGCCCCCCGGCATCACAACGTAGCCGGTAGCATCCAGTGTCTTTCCCGAGAACGAATCGGCGTTGGGGGGACGGTCGATAATTTTACCATCCTGAATCCACAGGTCGCGGACTTCGCCATTGACTCCATTTGCCGGATCGTAAATCGTTCCATTTTTAATGCGGGACAAAGACACAGCGGACCTTCAAGAAGCAGAGGATTTTATCGAGTAGCGCGTTGACAGAAAGGGAAGTTAATGACGGCAGCAGTTGGAGCGACCACAGCCAGGATCAGCCATCGGCAGCTGGGATTTCTTGTTTGAACTTTCCCCTTTGAATAACAGTCCCCCTGAAATCAGGCGTTCCACCGGGGCCGATTCACAAGTCCCGTTTAAGGGGAGGTTCGCTTTTTGACAGACTTCGCCCCAGGTCTGAAACGATTCTGACATGCGGTGGCTGACTTCTACTGTTTTTCCGTTTGCTTCACAGAAATATTCATAAGTAATCATGTTGTTTGATCCATTGATAATCTGTCGGGTTTATCCGCTGTACATTCCGGATTGCTGGTTGGCTCTGCGTTTTTGTGCATAGCGTTTCACAAGCTCGTCAGTAATCACGCCGACTAAAATTACTGCTCCAATGATAGCAAATTCCAGTTGGGAGGGAATCCCCAGCATGGTAATTGAATTTCGAAGAACCCGCATCAAAGCCGCCCCGATCACAACACCCAGAATACTGCCTTCACCACCCCGGATGCTGCAACCTCCCAGAACGGCTGCTGCAATCGCGTACAATTCGTAAAAGTTGCCGATTCCCTCGGGTTGTACGGAGTTGATATCCAAGGCAAACAGGACCCCGCCGACTCCGGCCAGAAACGAACAGATCACATATGCCATGATCACCGTCCGGTCGGTATTGATGCCGGAATAACGGGCGGCCGCTTCATTGTTTCCGATGGCTTTCAGATAGCGGCCAAAAATCGTTTTATTCAGCAGGAAAGCAGCCAGCAGAGCCAAACCGAGCATGATTAAGAACGGCACAGGTAGCTTGAATCCTTCGATGAAGGGGAGATCGATTTTACCAGTCGCCAGATAGCGGAGTCCCGCATGAGCCGTACCGAAGCCCTGGGTTTGATCCTCGGTAATCCCCCGGGCGACACCCCGATAGATCAACAGGCCACACAGGGTCACGATAAAGGGTTGCAGTTTCAGTTTGGTAATCAGTAAACCATGTGCGAGGCCGATACAGATAGAGAGGACTCCGACGAGCAAGAAGGCGAGCGGAACGGGAACCCCTTTGGCCAGCAGGTATGGCAGCATGGTTCCAATCAGGCAGATCACCGAACCGATCGACAGATCAATGCCGCCGGAAATGATGACAAAGGCGACGCCAATACTGATAATTCCAAACAGGGATGTGAGTCGCGTCACATTCTGAATGTTATACGCAGACACAAAGTTCTGATTCGAGATGGCAGTCACGCCGCAGACAACAATCAGTAAGATTAAAATTCCCAGTATTTTTTTCATGATTCTGATTCTCAGGTATGATTTCAGCTTAGATGATCATTACGTCTGACTGTGGCTGAAAGTCTGGCCGGTCGCCAGTTGCATGATGGCCTCCTCGCTAAATTCATCGCGGGAGAGTTCGCCAGTCATTTGTCCCTCATGCATGACCAGCACACGGTCAGAGATACCGCGGATTTCTTCCAGATCGCTACTGACAAACAGGACCGCCATGCCTTGAGAGGCCAGTTGATTCATCAGTGTGTAGATTTCTTCTTTCGCACCAATATCAACGCCGCGGGTGGGTTCGTCGAGCAGCAATACGCGGGGATTCATGGCCAGCCATTTTCCCAGCACGACCTTCTGTTGATTTCCGCCAGATAAAAACTGCACGATCTGACTATCGCTGGGAGTTTTGATATTCATCACCGCGATCATCTCTTCGGAGATGTTGCGTTCCTGATTAAAATTAATTCTACCCAGTGATTTTCGATCGCGCGTCAGGCTGGCCAGACTCATGTTTTCGCGGACTGCCATCTCCAGCACCAGCCCCTGTAGTTTACGGTCTTCGGGTACCAGTGCCAGACCCGCTCGGATTGCATCCCGCGGTGAATTGATCTGTACTTCCTGTCCGGCAACAGAGATGGAACCACTGAGAGGAGAGTCGATGCCAAACAGCACCTGCAGCAGTTCTGTACGGCCTGCTCCGACCAGTCCTGAAATACCAACAATTTCATTCTGCCTGATCGAAAAGTTGATGAAGTGGGACGGATAGGCGGGGGTACGGAGCTGTTTGACTTCCAGAACGACCTGACCGGGCTCATGGGGCGTATGCGGAAAAAACTGGGAGACATTCCTGCCCACCATTAATTGCACCATCCGTTCATGGGAGATCGAGGCACGGTCCAGATCGCCTGCGTTTTCGCCATCGCGTAAGACGACGACACGATCGGCCAGGTCGTTGACCTCGCCCAGCCGATGGGAAATGTAAATCACACTGACCCCTCGCGCCTTCAGTTCCCGGATGACGGCAAACAGGGCCTCCGATTCGTGCAGAGAAAGGGATGAGGTGGGTTCATCCATAATCAGGATTCGGGCATTGATCGAAAGAGCCTTGGCAATTTCGACCATCTGTTGCTGCCCGACGGTCAGATCACCTACCAGGGTTTGCGGAGGAAGATTCAGCCCCACCTGCTTTAGCAGCTTTTCGGATTCGACGTAAGTCTGCTGCTGGTTAATCACATTCCAGGAAGCGGGCTCACGTCCCAGAAAAATATTGGCTGCGATGTCCAGATTTTCACAGAGGTTCAACTCCTGGTGAATCAGGGCGATCCCATGCTCCAACGCAGCCTCTACGTCGGAGATTGAGACTTCTGCTCCTTCAATCAGCAGTTTCCCCGAATCCGGAGGCTGGACACCCGCCAGGATTTTCATCAGCGTACTTTTACCGGCACCATTTTCACCAATGACAGCCAGTACTTCCCCATGGTTTAACGACAGGCTGACCTGGCTCAAGGCTTTAATGCCAGGAAACTGTTTGGAGATCTGAGCTACTTCGAGAAGTGGTGCCGGATGAGTCGTGGCAGGACTACTCATCCTTCTGCGGTTCTTTCTGCTGTTGTGGGTAACGGGGGTCTGGTGTTGCTCCCGGATCAGTTTTCATTGCAGATTTTATTGTCTCGTTTACGGTTTGCCCCGGATCCTTTTTCGCAGAATCGTCGAGCAGTGATTTCAGTTCGATCCAGAACTCCTCAACATTGTCCTTACGGATTTTGCGAGCCGGAATGTGCAGAATTTCGTTCTCCGGGATCACCGACTTGTCACCGTTGGCGAGTGCTTTCAAAACGCGTACCGATTCGTAGCCGTACTGGTAAGGGTTTTGAACGACAGTGCCTACGACCGTACCATCCATGATTCCCTGCAGGCTGGCTTCATTTTCGTCAAATGAGACAACCTTGATTTCTTTCAGTTTCCCGGCGTCACGAATCGCCTCCAGGCAGAGCGGGGGATTGTAAGCAAACAGACCGACCATGCATTTTAAATTGGGATGATTGGCAATCGCGTCTTCCGCATTCGCTTTGGCTTGCGGATGGTCGAAGTCGTCAGTACGGGTATCCAGAATAGAGTATTTGTCATTCTTGATGACCTCACCTGGTTTGTCGTAGCGTGAACCGTCGTGCGAGCGATCCATCAGTTCGTCAATCACACCCTGCCTGCGTTGACGGGCATTGGCCTGACCCAGACGCCCTACAAACAGCATGACCTCGCCTCCATCCGGCAGGGCTTCTTTGACCAGTTCTCCACACATGCGACCGGCGGTGTAGTTATCCATGCCGATATAGCACTGACGTGGGCTTTCCGGTGCGTCGGAATCTTGAGTGATCAGAATCGATCGCGCGGCGATTTCTTTTAACAGCTCATTTTGATTTTCCGGATCAATCGGGCTGATCGCAATTCCATCGACGTTTTGAGCCAGCAGTTCCTGAACCATTCGTTTCTGATCCGCCACACCCTGGGGGGGCATTCTCACTTCGACATTCACATCCAGGTCTTCACCCGCTTTTTCAGCACCTCTCTGGGCAATCACCCAGAACGGGTCGACTCCGTTTGTGACGAAGGCAACTGTTTTTTTACCGTTCCCTTTCTGCTGGTTACAGGCGGGTAACAGGAGTGAGATACTAAAGATTATTGCAAAAAGGCAGCAGTTCCGAATCAATTCGCGACAGGTCATCAAGTGAGGCTCCTTGTTTATATTGTGCGTACGATCAGCTCAAAGAATTGAGAAGAATTATGATGAATCACTCCCGTATATGATGCAATGATTTCGTACAAATTTCGAGTTCGCCTGCGGGAAATCAAAAAATAAAAATGGATACAGACGAGTTTTCAATGCATAATCCAGCTGTTATGATGAAGAAATCGCTCTATTTTAACAGCCGAAATCCGATATCTGAAACTTTTCCCTATTGTCAATCTGTTCAACAGCGATGCTGGCAGATTGCTTTCGATCCAGTTGACAATACCACATTTCCGTTCCACTGCAATTCTATTTCCAATTGATCACGAATCAGGGGCAGCTACATGATTCAAGTAATTCAATCGTTGTGTTTCGCCATCAGCTTGATGCTGCTTTCTCAAACCTTGATGGCCGCCGACGCTACTGAGGCTCCATCAACTCAGACATGGACTTTTGAGAATCAGGACCATGGCTGGACTGCTTACACAGATTGCCAGCTGTCGGTCAAAGATCATCTGCTGCAGGTCAACAGTACCGGCAAAGATCCCCACTTCGGTCGCGAGTTAAAATCAGCTGCCGGCTGGAAACAGGTCAAATTAAAACTGCGGGCCGACTTTCCACTGAAAGGCGAGGTCTATTGGAAAACAGAGAAAAATAACAGCTATGCGGACCAGCGTTCTGAACGATTCGATTTGAAGAAAAAGAACACCGACTGGCAGGAACTCTCATTTGTATTCTACGCCGATTCGGAAATGACCGGCCTGCGCATTGATCCGGCCAGTCAGACAGGATTGATCGAGATCGAATCGATCTCACTGGGAAATACCGAAGCGCCCCGCTCCGCAACAGCAACCCCAGCAGACCAGATCAAACTGCTCAAAGATTTCAAAGTGGAATTACTGTATTCAGTTCCCACTGAAGTCCAGGGTTCGTGGGTGAGTATGACCATTGATCCCAAAGGACGTCTGATTACTTCCGATCAGTACGGGGACCTGTATCGCATTACGCCAGCGAAAATTGGCTTTGAAGTAAATAACACTCAGGTGGAAAAACTGAAGGTCGATATGGGCATGGCGCACGGACTGCTGTATGCCTTCGACAGTCTGTATGCCGTTGTGAATGGTGGGAAGGAACGACCTTCGGGCCTGTATCGCCTCAAAGATACCAACGGCGATGATCAGTTTGACGAAGTAAAATTCCTGCGCGAAATTAAAGGAGGCGGAGAGCATGGACCGCATGCCATCATTCTTTCGCCCGATAAAAAATCGCTCTATATCGCTGCGGGAAATCATACCGACCTGCCCGATCCCGAAAAATCGCTGGTTCCCCGTAACTGGGGCGAGGATCTGCTGCTGCATCGGTTGTGGGATGCCCGCGGTCATGCTGCCGGTAAACTGGCGCCGGGTGGCTGGATCTGCCGTACCGATCCGGAAGGGAAAGAATTTGAAGTCATCAGTACTGGATTCCGGAACGAATATGACATCGCCTTTAATCCGGAAGGGGAACTGTTTACTTATGATGCCGACATGGAATGGGATGTGGGCTCTCCCTGGTATCGTCCAACCCGTGTTAACCACGTAACCAGCGGGAGTGAATTCGGCTGGCGATCGGGGACGGGGAAATGGCCCGACTATTATCCCGACAGTCTGCCGGCAGTGGTAAATATTGGTCAGGGATCACCGACGGGAATTATCTTTGGGACCGGGGCGAAGTTTCCTGCGAAATATCAGGAGGCGTTATTCATTTCAGACTGGAGTTACGGGATTATTTATGCCGTCCACCTGAAGCCTGAAGGATCATCCTATACCGCGACGTACGAAAAGTTTGCTTCCGCTACGCCTCTGCCTGTGACCGATCTGGTCGTCAGTCCTGTGGATGGTGCGTTTTACTTTACGATTGGCGGTCGACGCACGCAGTCCGGTTTATATCGTATTACTTATACAGGCGATGAATCGACGGCTCCTGCAGAACCAGATCCAGATGCGCTCGCCGGTTTGCGGGAATTACGCCGTGACCTGGAAGAACTGCATGGACAAAAGGATGAAACGATTGTCTATTCGGTCTGGCCTTACCTGGGACATGTAGATCGGCACATCCGCTTCGCTGCCCGGATTGCCCTTGAGCACCAGCCTGTCGAACAATGGCAGAACTGTGTGCTGCTGGAAAATGATCCGAGTACGCTCATCACAGCTGGAATCGCACTGGCACGCAATGGGAGCCCGGCATTCAAAACGCCGTTAGTGAATGTATTGAAAAAACTGGACTGGAAGAAACTCTCAGACACTCAGAAAATAGATCTGCTGCGGTTGTATCAGCTGGTGTTTATTCGGCTCGGAGCACCGACAGAAAAAGAACGTCTGG
Organism: uncultured Gimesia sp.; assembly: GCF_963972345.1. Classification (NCBI taxonomy): domain Bacteria; kingdom Pseudomonadati; phylum Planctomycetota; class Planctomycetia; order Planctomycetales; family Planctomycetaceae; genus Gimesia; species uncultured Gimesia sp. The sequence continues at coordinate 56,606 of NZ_CAXAVM010000009.1, forward strand.
ATGTGCTGGCGCAGATTAACAAGGCATATCCGGCTGACAATTCCTTTATGAATCGTGAGCTGAGCCGGGTACTGGTTTATCTAAATGCGCCCCAGGTCATTGAACGGACTCTGGAACTGCAGGACAAAGCGCTCACACAGGAAGAACAGATTCATTATGCGAAGGTGCTGATGAATCAGAGAACAGGCTGGAATGACAAACTGCGAAAGAAATATTTCGAGTGGTATCTCAAGTCAACCGCCCATAAAGGGGGGATGTCGTTCAATAAATTCCTGGTCAATATTCGGGCAGAAGCGATTAAAAACCTGTCTGATGCGGAAAAGGAAATGTTAAAACCTGTTCTGGAAGTGAACCTCGAAAAGGCAGAACCGATAGCAGAAGGGCCGCCGCGACCTTTCGTAAAGAAATGGACGGTGGATGAATTACTGAATGCGGAAGTCAGCGATGATTCACAAAGAAACTTCGAACAGGGACGCAGGATGTTTGCCGCTGCCACCTGTTTTAAATGTCATCGCTTTGCCGGAGAGGGAGGCACTATTGGCCCCGATCTGACCGGGGCAGGGGGCCGTTTCAATGCACAGAACCTGCTGGAGTCGATCATTGAGCCCTCGAAGGTCATCTCAGATCAGTATGCCTCGACCATGTTCATCCTGGATGATGGTCGCGTGGTCAATGGTCGTGTAATTAATCTCAATGGAAAAAACCTGATGGTGCTTACGGATATGGCCAATCCCAGTAATCTGACTTCGATTGACCGTGATACTGTCGAAGAAATGCTGCCTTCCAAATCATCCATGATGCCTACGGGACTCATCGATACACTCACGAAAGAAGAAGCACTCGACCTGCTCGCTTTCTTACGCTCCGGCGGAGATCCCCAGCATCCCCTGTTTCAGAAGAAGGAGTAATTCCAGGCAAAGTCCTTTTCAAGCCAGATGCAATAATGATCTGGTCAGAGGATGGATCAGAATCAAAGGGGATCAAGTTTCTATGTAAATAGAGCATACTGATATTTGAATCGATAACCTGCATCCGAAAAGGGCCAAAGTGAAACGATGAAGAATCCCAGAATGATGACTCGCAGAGACTGGCTGGCAGGGGTAGCCGCCTGTGGTGCCATGTCTCAGCGTGCGCTGGCGGCTTCTGCAAAGTCAGTCAAAATGAAGTCCGTTGCCGCGGTGGTATCCATCTACGAACCGATAACACATAGCGATGTGCTGATTGGGAAAATTCTGGAAGGTTGGAAGCAGGATGGTGCAACCGGGCCGGCTTTAAAGTTATCTTCTCTGTATGTGGATCAGGTTTCCGATCAGGATCTGTCCCGTAAAATGGCTGCGAAATATAATGTACCGATCTTTGATTCAATCGAAAAAGCAGTTACGGTTGGAACAGACCGGATTCCCGTTGATGGCGTGATCAGCATCGGCGAACATGGCGACTATCCCCTTAATGACAAAGGGCAACAGCTGTATCCACGTCGTCGTTTTTTCAAAGAGATCACCGATACCTTTCAGAAATACAACCGCGTTGTCCCTGTCTTTAATGACAAACATCCAGGCCCCGTCTGGGCTGATGCAAAATGGATGTATGATCGTGCTCAGGAAATGCAGGTTCCCTTCATGGCTGGCTCATCACTTCCCCTGACATATCGGAAACCCGAACTCGATATACCGCCGGGATCGGAAATCGAAGCTGCGGTGGGAATCGGCTATTCCGAACTCGACAGGTATGGCTTTCATGCACTCGAGTGTTTTCAATGCCTGGTCGAGAGACGACAGGGGGCAGAAAGTGGTGTGGAGTGGGTGCAATATTTAGAAGGGGACGCCATGTGGAAGGTTCTTGATGATGGCTTCGTATCCCGGGATGTCTTCGATGCCGCCCTGGCAGCAGTTCCCAAAGTAAGACAGGGGGATGTGCGAGATGATCCGGACGCCGGACTGTTTCTTTTCAAGTACAACGACGGGTTCGTGGGGGCCTTGTTCATGTTGCAGTCGGTGAATCGTACTTCGGTTGCGCTCACGCTCAAGGGGCAAGCGAAACCTGTCGCCACTCAGTTTGAAGAACGAACCGAACCGGCACATCCGCACTTTGCGTATCTGTTAAAGAGTATCGAACGCATGATCCACACGGGCCGTCCCAGCTATCCTGTCGAACGAACATTGTTAACCAGTGGTATTCTCGACCGGGCTCTGACCTCACGACTTCAGGACGGTCAAAAGCTGGAAACTCCCGAACTGGCGATTCGTTACCAACCCGTCGCTTATCCCCACGCACCCCTGCCGGATTTGAATGCTGACCCATCTCAGCAGTTAGCCAGATAGAGCGTTCAGGTATAGAATCACTTCACTCTCTCTGCTGGTCTCTGGTTCGAACTGGTAGCCAGTTTGTCTTTGTGTTTCACGTGCAGGAGTACCGGGATGGATGTCTGGTTGCCTTCCTGGTCGGCTCGCAGATGAAACAATCGCGTTGTTTCAGGGACCCACTTGGCGGCGGTCAGATAAAATGTCCGTTCATTCTGGTTGTCCAGAAGTAAAAGACCATTCAACCCGATGTTATCCACATAGACGCCGTGGGGCAGATTGCGACCTGCGTACTCACGACCGAAACCGACGACTCCCTGGTATCCATTTCGCAACAGCAGCACCCGGGCTGAAATTGTCTCGCCGGGATGGATAGTCAATTCAATGGGTTTGTCGGGGAATTCGGCAATGTTGTCTCCGGCGACATCCAGTTTGTTGGTGTCCATTGTCACCATACGAATAATCAGTTTTGGTTTTTCGAGCAGTCTGATCTGCCCCAGTGGATTCACGGGATGAGTGATATCTTTGCCGCCGATTTTTGCCGTTGCGGTAACCGAAACAGACTGATAGCGACTGTCATCGGGCTGCGGAGCGACCAGCGGGCCTGAAGTCTCGGGGACGGGATCCGCGGAAACGACGCCGTATGCCCGGTCGTGTCCTGCCTGGATAATCAGCGGGCTGGTGACATGAAAACCGGGGGGGACATCGGCAATATCGACTCGAATGGGGCCATCAAAGCCGTCGATGCGATCTGCGACGACTTCGATTTCTTTTCCACTGCCGGCGTTGACCTTGGGATTGGCTCCTTGAAGGGTCACTTTGAAGTCGGGCTGGCGGGGACGAACGGTCAGATCGTAATGAAAGTCTTTCCCCTGAAATCCTCGAACATCAGAGACGCGTACATAGTAGCTACCATCCCGGGGAGCTTTGAAAATCAGCCTTGAATCGTCACCCAGTTCCCGTCTGCCGTCATCATTATTTTCATAATAGACGGTAAAAACGGGGAGTCCGTTGGGGGGGAGTTCCGTGCCGACCGGATGGGGTTCCACGATGTAGCAGGGTTCATGCAGCGCGTGAGTAATTGGGCTGGTTCCAAAATAGGTGTAGCGTTTTCCGCCACTGCCGGGATAGACGTTAAATCCTGAATCGGGACCACGCGGGTAGAGCCAGAGTTTGACCACTTCACCGTTGCAGTACAGGTATTCATTCAATTCCATTTCCTGCCAGTTCTGAATACGGAAATCATTGACGATATTCGAATCCTTACCGCGAAAAGTGAAATAGGAATCGCGAACAGCTCGCAGCAGAACCCGGGGGATCTGCTTGCCTTCTGCATCGAGGACTTCAATTTTGGAATCGAGTTTGGATTTCTTGCGGGCCGCATTTGTTTCAATGAGCCATTCCTGGCCTGCCTTGGATTCGAAGCGATACAGATCCAGATCGGGCTGCTCTGGCTTTTCTGAGGAGATGACTCCACTGACCACGACCGCAGCTGCATCCAGTTTCGTGGCATCGACCGGCTGGTTATTGGGTTCCTGTTCTTTGAGCGAGACGGTTTTGACAGGCGGATCGGCCGGGATGCTTAACTTGCTGCTGGCTACCGCTGTTGTGTTTTGTGTTTCGGCTGCTGGAGAAGAGAGCTGTTCCGGTAACCGGATCGTCTCTAGCAGGCCGTTGCTGTAACCCACGAGAGTCTCTTTGGAATCAGGGGAAAACACGACCGAGGTCGGGAGGGCAGGCAGGTTTTCTTTGACGTTCAACAGCAGCAACTGGCCGGCATCCCAGATTTTCAGCGACTGATCATCAGAGATGGAGGCCAGCAGTTTGCCGTCTGGGGAGAGAGCTATTTGTGTGACCGGGCTCTCATGCGCAAAGCGGGCGTAGATTAAAGGGTTGATTTTTGCAGAGGTCCGGGAAATCAGTCGCCATTTGCGGATCCGGTTGTCAGCGCCCGCGGCGAGGATGAAATTGCCATCCGGACTGAAGGTGACCGAATACTGCTCCTTGAGGGGCTGGCTGAGGGTGTCCAGTCGCTGTCCCGAGGAAACCTGCCAGACTTTCACGGTGGCGTCAGCAGAAGCACTGGCCAGAGTGCTGCTGTCCGGACTGAAAGCCAAGTCGAAAATCGCACCGTTATGGCCGGTCAGAGCACGGACCTGTTTTCCCGTGGCGACGTCCCAGAGAAGAATGTTATGATCGTAACTGCCTGTCGCCAGCCATTTTTTATCTGGGCTGATTTGAGCCGCATACAGAACGTCTTTATGTCCTGAGAATTCCTGCAGCTTCTTACCGGTGGCGACATCCCAGATTGCGGCCTGACCAAATAAACCGGTGGTTCCCGAAGCCGTGATCATCCATTTGCCATCGGTGGTGAATTGCACAGAATTGACTTTACCGGGAAGCCCCTGCAATTTCTGACTCTGATTCGCGGATTTGCCTTGAAGTTGTACTTCTTCAAAACGCGCCACTGCCTTTAACTGATTCGCGTCGGACCAGGCGAGTGAGGTGATCGGCTTTTCTGCTGATTTCGCCGGAGCAATGTCAGGCACCATCAATTCCATCCGAGCGGGTTCTGCTCCCGAGGGGCCTTTGGCTCCCTGATTGACCCATTCCACCAACAGGGCTATTTCAGTGTCGGTCAGTTTTTCGCCACTGTCTTCCGGCGGCATGACTGGTTTGGCTTCCCCCTTGATCATGCGGATCAGTCGGCTGCTTCCGCTGTCGCCGGGTAAGACTGCCGGTCCATGCTTGCCCCCTTTGAGCAGTCCCTGATAGGAGTCGATAGCAAATTTCCCTTCGGGATCATCCACACTGTGACAGCCTTCACAGTATTTGCGGAACAGAGGCGCGATCTGTTTCGGGTAATCTACCTGTTTTTCTGCAGCACTCAGTGAGTCAGGCAGACTGACCAGCAGGCAGAGCGAACAGAGCAACATCAGTTTTTCAGGAACGTTTATCATCAGAGACCTCAAGTCGGCGCTTTAATAGAAAAATCTCGATCAGTATGAGAAGATCAGTATGAGAATGAGTTCAGCAGTCGATCAATGGTTGAACAGAAATTCGCGGCTGCTGAGGACGCCCCAGAACAGATCTTCCACTGCCTGGCGTTTCTCGGCGGGCGGAGTCTCCTGGAGGACTTGCAACAGCTTGTTTTGTTCTTCCGCTGTCGGCTGACGGGAAAGACAGAGCAGATAAATTTCTGCAATCAGTTCTTTATCTGATTTTTTCGCATCCAGCATTTTTGTGACGCGGCTGGCTTTGTCTTTGAGTTTGTTATTGATTGTATCCCCGTTAGTCAGATGCAGCACCTGAACCATGGTGGGTTCTTCCGTCCGCTCGCATTCACAGGTAATCATTCTTTCGTTACGACCAAACGTTTTCAGGAAGTACGAAATAACCGAGGAGTCGTACAGCTGAATCGCCCGGGTTCCCTTGGGATAGAAGTCGGTTTTCTGAGGGTTCGGCTCATAGTACATTGTGAATTCTGAGGGGACATCGGTCACCTGCGAAATCGCATCCAGCAGGACTTCCGCCATCATGCGACGGGGATAGTAACGGGAATAAAAGCGTTTCTCATCCTTATTCTCGGGGAGTGGTTGACTGCTGCGCTGATAAGCGGCGGACTGAAGAATGATTTTCATTAATGCTTTCAGATCAAAGTCATGATCCACCAGATAGTCGGAAGCAGCTGCTAAAAGTTCTTCATTGCTGGCCGGGTTGGATTCCCGCATATCATCGACTGCTTCCACCAGTCCTACACCGAAATAATTTGCCCAGACACGATTTGTAATCGCGCGGCTGAAAAAGTCGTTGTCTTTCGAAGTCAGCCACTCAGCCAGGTAAACGCGGCGGTCTTCGGGTGAATCGATGTCGATCGGCGTGCCGTCCAGCGGCGTTGGCGGTTGTGGTTTTCCCGTGAGGGGTTGGACCAGATCCCCTTCAGTGGCAACAAACAGGGTGCGTATGCCATCGCCGGCACTTTGCGCGCCCCCCCAGCCTTTCGCACGAACGCGGGAGAAGAAATTGGCCATCGCGTAGTACTGGTTGTTGGTCCATTTTTCGAGAGGATGATTGTGACATTTGGCGCAGCCAATCGACAGACCCAGAAATGCCTGGCTGACATTTTCTGTCATCGATTCCGGATCCTGGTGGATGGCATAAAAGTTGGTCGCCCCGTTTTCAATACTGCTGCCCTGGGAGGTGATCAGTTCACGCACCATTTTATCCCAGGGAGTATTCTGTTTCACGTGCTCGCGAATCCAGCCATGATAGGCTTTGACGGGCTCGGGTCTGATCAGGGCTCCATTCACCAGCAGCAGGTCAGACCATTTGTAAGTCCAGTAGTCGATAAAATCCGGACGGTCCAGCAGACGATTGATCAGCTGGTTTCGTTTATCCTGACTCTGATCCGTAACAAAAGCCTGAACTTCTTCCGGGGTGGGCAGTGTACCGATCGTATCGACATACGCGCGGCGGATGAAGTCGGCGTCATTCGACTGGGGGGAAGGGGGCAGGTTCAGGCGTTTCAACTGTTTGATGACCAGTTCATCAATAAAATTATTTCGGGGTGATTTTGCATAGGTTTCAGGAGCAATTTCCTGCGGATAGGGCGAGGTGATTTTTGAAATCGCGATTTTACTGGAATAATTACAGACGATGGCTCCTTCGCCGTATCCAGTGACCTGGATGGTGCCTGCTGCATCAACCGAAGCGACACTTTCATTCACTGAGGAAAAGCTGGTCCAGCGCGTCACATCACGGACAGACTGATCCGAGTAGTGTGCCTGAACGAGAATATGCTGTGTCTGTCCTTTCGTAAGAATCGAGCGACTGGGTAAGACTTCCAGGCGTTCAATTACAGGATCGACTTTTTCTGGTGCCGTTGCTCCCTGAGCGATCCATTCTGACAGAATACGGTATTCAGGCGAATCCGTTTCGAAACGCACGCCCCCTTTATGGGGAACGGCTCCGGTGGGCTTGATCAAAACCAGGCTGCGTGCCGGATCGGAAAGTTCAATCCGCCTGCCCCGCGACTGTTTAGCGATGGTGTAATAATCGCCGAGGACATCATAGGCTTTGAGCGAGAGGCGAAATCCCCCTTTTCCGGCAAGCGCACCGTGACAGGGGCCTGAATTGCAACCGGCCTTGGTCAGGATCGGTTGCACATCGTTCCGAAAACTCCACGCATGGGGAATTTCGATCCCCGAGACAGTGACGGTACTCTTCGCTTCCTGCTTACCTGAGCGTGCTGTAATCACTGCGGTTCCATTCCCGACCGGGACCAGTATGGAGTCGCTGATGATTACGACATCCGGATTACTCGAAGCCAGTGTCACTTTGTCTCTGACCGGACCGGAGATTTCACCATTGGTCATTTGCTGGATTAACAGACCATGCCGCGCTTCCCTGCTGTTGAGCTGAATCTGTTCTGGCAGCAGTACCATTCGATTGCTGGATTCTGCTGCCGAAATGGATTTCTGAACCAGACTGGAACTCAAGAAAACCAGCAGGCAGATCAGGAGACTAAATCGGTTTATTTGTTTCGGGTAAGACATCGAGCACTTCTCTTACTGAAATTTAATGGAAGTCGCGTGAGGAATCGAGGGATGTAAAACAAGTGGTCCAGGCAGACGACAGCGCCTGCTCTGGCTCACGATTCGTTTCATCGCATTATATATTTTGATCAGCAGGAGTGATCGGCTGATTCAAGGTCGTTTAAAACAGCTCACGGATTTCATGCTTGCCCACATCCACAATGGGGAAGGGACGGCCTGAAGGACCGGGCAGAACCGTATGCAGATCAAAGCCCAGGCTGTGATAAACGGTGGCTGCCAGATCACCGGGGGAGACAGGCTGATCAGCGGGAACACCGCCAATGGGATCGCTGCTGCCCACCACGCGTCCCCCCTGAACTCCACCGCCGGCAAAGTAACAGGTGAAACATTGAGGCCAGTGATCCCGGCCTCCTGCGGGATTGACTTTGGGTGTTCTTCCGAATTCAGCCACATTACAGACCAGGGTTTCATCCAGCATGCCTCGATCGTACAAATCTTCGATCAGGGCGCTGTAAGCCTGGTCATACATGGGGGCCACAATATTTTTCATACCTTCAATCGAGGTGAACGGCTTGGAACCGTGGATATCCCAGGTAACTTCATTAAAGACAGTCAGGAACGTATTGATGGTAACAAACCGCACGCCGGATTCGACCAGTCGCCGTGCCAGCAGGCAGCATTGCCCGAAGCGGTTCATACCGTATCGTTCGCGGACTTTTTTGGGTTCTTTCGAGAGTTCGAAGGCTTCGCGGGCTTCCTTACTGGTCATCAGCCGGTAGGCGGAATGGAAGTTTCCATTAAGGAGTTTCGCGTCTTCCGTTGATTCAAAATAATTGATTGTATCGTCCACGACTTCGCGGATTTTTTTACGTCGTTCCAGGCGGGCAGTGCCGATCTCTTTGGGAGGCAGCATGTCGGGAACTTTAAAATTGGGTTGAGAAGGATCCGCCATCAAAGCGAATGGGTCGTGTGCTTTTCCCAGGAATCCGCCAGCCTGTCCGTTAGGAAGATTTCCGCCGCCACGTCCCATGGTTTCGGGGAGTACGACATTCGCCGGCAGATCGGTTTTACGACCGCGGAGATAATCTACGACTGAACCGATGTGGGGAGTGTTAATACCGCCGGTAAACAGGCGGCCGGTCTGCATCATCTGCCAGCCAGCATCATGCACGGCAGCTGCATTATGGTAGCAGGAACGCACGAGCGAGAACTTGTCAGCAACTTTTGCGTGCAGAGGCAGAATCTCGGAGATGTCGATATCGGGGGAAGCGGTCTTGATCGGTTTGAAGGGCCCGCGTATTTCTGCCGGGGCCTCCGGTTTCATGTCAAAAGTATCTAACTGACTGGGGGCTCCCAGGTTGAAAATCATGATCGCGGAACGATTGTCGTTTTTTTTATCAACGAGCCCCTGTTCTTTGGCTTCGAGATATTGGGGCAGCGAGAGCCCCATGGCTCCCAGAGTTCCCACCTGTAGAAAGTCTCTGCGTGTGACGCCGCTACAGGTATGTGCCGTGCCTCGACCGGTAAACTTCAGCATAATGCACCCCAATCATATGGATTTCAACACAGAGTCGATTTGATTCCTGGATTATCAGCTCTGAATTGCGGTTCAGTTTCGAAACTGAAAATAGACGAACCACGAAAATCATTTAAAAAAACGCTGATTCGTTTATTTTCGCATATCGTAGACTCTCAGATCAATGTCGTCTTGTAGAAAACGCGCATAAATTTGTATTATTTACGCATGTTCAATTCTCAGAAATTCCGTGATGATTTTTTGAAACGGCTGGATAACAAGCTCCATCTGGAAGAGTTGTTTAATTACATCCCCGATGCCTACTTTTTCGCGAAGGATGCCCAGGGGCGTTTTATAAATATCAGTCACACCTGGATGGACATCCGCGCGATTCCCCGCGAAGAAGACATTATTGGTAAAACCGACTTTGACATTCATCCCAAGGATCTTGCAGAACAATATGTGGCTGAAGATCAACGGGTGATGGAGTCGGCCAGTCCGCTGCCCAATCAGGTCTGGTTGATTCCCGACCGTCACGGAAATCTCAAATGGTATCTATGCAGCAAAATTCCCCTCTTCGGCGATGGTGGTAAGGTCATCGGTGTCGCGGGTGTCCTGCGGGATATTAAAGTCGCCGGCACCGAGTTCCAGTCGTATCAGGAACTGGATAAAGTCATTGCGTATGTTCTGGAGCATTACCAGGAACGGATTCAGATTTCCGATCTGGCGAACTTGATGTATTTGTCAGTCAGTCAGTTTGATCGGAAGTTCAAAAAACTGTATCAGATCACCCCCCAGAAATATATTTTACGTGTGAGAATCAACGCCGCCTGTCAGTCATTGACACGAACCGAAAAACGGGTTTCAGAAATTGCGCTGGAGTCGGGCTTTTATGATCAGAGTTATTTCACTAAACAATTTGTGAACCTGATGGGCATTTCTCCTTCCGAGTATCGAAAAAAATTTAAGGCCACCGAATCGAGCTCTTAGTATCTGTTACGAATGAACTGCCTTACGCAATAATATCATTGATTACGTGGCCGCCTACATCCGTCAAACGGAATCGTCGTCCGCTGTAGAGATAAGTCAGTTTTTCATGATCCATGCCCAGCAGTCTCAAAATGGTGGCGTGCAGGTCATTCACGTGGACTTTATTCTCCGCCGCTTTGAAGCCGATCTCATCGGTGGCACCATAGCTGGTTCCCGCTTTGACTCCGCCCCCTGCCAGCCAGGTGGTGAAAGCGTGTGGATTGTGATCGCGGCCCGGCGTGGCGCCTTTCTGGGCGATGGGCAGTCGTCCAAATTCACCACCCCAGATCACCAGGGTTTCATTGAGCAGGCCCCGCGCTTCCAGGTCAGCCAGTAATGCTGCGATGGGCTGGTCGGTTTCTTCAGCGAATCCGCTGTGGTTGCCTTTGATATCTGAGTGGCCATCCCAGCTCCGCTGGTTTTCCATGCCGCCGGAATAGATCTGCACAAAGCGAGTGCCCCGTTCAACCATCCGCCGTGCAATCAGACACTGTTTGGCAAAGTGTTCACACTTCTTATTGCCAATCCCATACTGTTCCTGGAGATGTTTCGGTTCCTGGGCAATATCAAGGGCTTCGGGTGCGGCGCTCTGCATCCGGTAGGCCAGTTCGAAGCTTTCAATGCGTGCTGCCAGTTCCTGATCACCGTCATTTTGCTGCAGATGCTGACGATTGAGCGATTTCAGCAAATCCAGTTGAGAACGCTGTCGTCCTTTTTCGGTGAGGACAGCGGGAGGCTGCAGATTATCAATTGGTTCACCCGTCGGTCGCAAATAGGTTCCCTGGTAAACACTGGGCAGAAAACCGGCTCCCCAGTTCAGGCTCTGTCCTTTGGGTAACCCACGTCCCAGCGGGTCGGACATCACAACAAATGCGGGCAGGCTGTTACTTTCAGAACCGAGTCCATAAGTGACCCAGGAACCGACACAGGGGTAACCCATTTTGGGCAGTCCGCTATTCATCATAAACAGGGCAGGGCTGTGGTTATTCGATTCCGTATGACCTGAGTGAATGAAGGCCATTTTGTCGACGTGTTGTGCCATGTTCGGGAAAATCTCGGAGACCCACTTTCCCGATTCACCATACTGTTTGAACTTGAACGGGCTTTTCATGAGAGGCCCGACCGAATTCTGAAAGAAGCCGGTTTTGTTGTCGAAACCTTCCAGCGCGACTCCATCCCGTTTTTCCAGTTCGGGTTTATAATCCCAGGTATCGACCTGGCTGGGACCGCCGTTGATAAACAGCCAGATGACTGCCTTGGCTTTGGGCGGGAAGTGAGTCGACTTCGGCGCCAGTGGATTGGTGGCCTGCATCGAAGGAGCGGCTGCTGACTGTTCCAGCACTCCCTCCTGTTGCAGAAGGCTGAGCAGTCCGAGTGTCCCCAGACCGCTGCCCGCGCGTTTGAGCAACTGTCGGCGGGCCATTAACTGGTTCAGTGAAATTGTCGGTAATTCGCTGGATGAAGGTCTCATCTCAAAGCCTCTCAATATGAACTTCGTCTGGATAACGGTTTCGCAGGTGTCGTGTGTGTAACGGTTGCTTCAGTTCGGGTAGATGAATTCGTTGGTGCTGAGTAACGCATGAGTGAAATCCGTTAACGCCAGCAGTCTGGCATTTTCTTTTTTCTCTTTCTGGTAGGACGTCTCATGCTGACGAATAAACTCGAGCGAGATCGCGGTTTCGCTGTCTGTCGGATTTCTCCCTAAAGCGATCTGGTAGGCGTTCTGAATGTTTTTTTCGAGTGAATCCGGATGTTGTTTAAGAATCCGTTCTGCGAATGAACCGGCGCTCTTCCGGATGAAATCGGCGTTCATAAACAGCAATGCCTGCGGGGCAATGGTCGTGCTGGAACGTTGGCCGATACTGACGAGTGCCTCGGGGGCATCAAAGAGCTGCATCATCGGGATCAACTGGCTGCGTTTGATTTTGAAATAGATGCTGCGTCGCTGGTTGTCCTGCTGCAGTGATCCGGGGCCATACATGGTCGGGTCCAGTTGATTGCCCACATACAGAATCGCATCGCGGATCACTTCCCCTTCCAGTCGTTGCGGTGAGTGTCGCCAGTAACGTTTGTTCTCCGGATCGACTTTCGCTTTGGCTGGATCAAAATCCGTTGACTGCCGATAGGTGGCGCTCAGCATGATTTCTTTATGGAGTGGCTTTAACTGCCAGTCGTATTTGATAAGTTGATTTGCCAGGTATTCCAGCAACTCGGGATGCGTGGGGCGGTCTCCCTGTAATCCGAAGTCGTTGGGAGTGGCGACAATTCCCGTTCCGATATGATGTTGCCAGAGTCGATTAGCCATCACGCGTGCCAACAGCGCCCCTGCGCCCTGTTGGGTATCGGTCATCCAGTTCGCCAGCGAAGTGCGGCGGTAGGATGTGGTAGCGGATTCGGGAGGTGCTTCAATCCAGGACTCTTCCTGCTGAGGGGTACGCATGAGGACCTGCAGGAATCCCTGGCTGGCGACTTTGCCTTTCTGATCCGTGTCTCCCCGTGTGAGATGATAGGTTTCTTCGAAGAAGTCTTTTCCCTGGGTATGATGCCGGACAGGTTTAATATCCGGACCTTCACTGCAGATCATGACTTTCGTCAAAGCCGGTTGCGGCTCGGTTTTCAGATGCGTTTCGACTTTCTCTTTCAGAGTGATCCACTGGGGATCCTGTTGTTCAAACTGACGCTTCAAGATTTCTTTCTGAGCTGCGGACAGTTTTTCCGGTTTTCCTTCCTGGACAAATTGCAGTGCCTGCGAAAGTGCTTCGGGACTGCCATTGCCGGTTTTTATTTCGGAGACCGTGGTGTTGCTGACGGAAAAACGGGGACGACCGATACTGTGATTCACATTGTTTGTGAACGACATGCTGATGGTCAGTTCGGTTTCGCCAGCCTGGTCCAGTGGTTTTTCCAGATCGAAAATGACTGCCTGATCTTTGCCGATGCCACCCAGGTCGACGGCCCAGCCCGATCCGTATTGGCCGTCGATGGCGCTGGCAGCAGAAAGCGTGGTCTGATTCTGCTCATGCGTTGCACGGGCATTCGTGAGTTTGAGTTCTACAGCAGTCGCTTTTTTATCCTCAACGGATTTCGCGTTGACTTTGAAGGCAGTCAGGGAAAAGTTCCCGTTGACCGCACGACCCGGACCCTGTTTGGGCAGAGAGCGATGTGAGAGTGCTTCCAGTCGAATGGACCGGATGGGATTTACACTGGTACGTAACGTGAAAGTATAACTGTCCTGGTTGATATTCGGACCACTGACGAGGACCGAGCCATCGTCCAGTTTTTCAAAGCGGGCTTTGCCTTTTGAAGTATGGCCAATCACTTCGGGTACAATCCATTCATCAAGCTGAACTGTCGCCGCTTTGCCTGACTGCAGCCATTTTATGAATGCCGGTTCCACCGATGACGTTTCATACTCCTGCAATGCTTTGACCAGCGGCGCGTGTGCCTGATCGAATACTGCTTTATCTTTTTGGTATTGTTCGGGATCCAGGTCGAGTTCGATTTCCGTACGCACCGTGGTCGTAAATGTGGAAAGCATCCGGTAATAGTCGTTAGCGGGAATAGGATCAAATTTGTGATCATGGCAGCGCGCACAGCCGACGCTCAGCCCCAGCATGGCCAGGCTGGTTGTATTGAGCATATCGTCGAGCGCGTCATAGCGGGTGCGTTCAACTTCATTGGCCGTAATCTGAGTCGGGAAGACGCCAGCACCCAGAAAGCCGGTTGCCATTAGCGCCAGCGGGTTATCCGGGTCAATTTCATCACCGGCCAACTGCCATTTCACAAACTGATCGTAGGGCATATCCTGGTTTAGGGCTTTGATCACAAAGTCGCGGTAATGGTAAGCATAATTACGATCGTAATCGTGTTCGAAGCCGTGACTCTCTGCAAAGCGGGCGATGTCCAGCCAGTGGCGGGCCCAGCGTTCGCTGTAATGCGGGCTGTCCAGTAACCGGTCGATCAACTTTTCATAAGCATCGGGAGACTGGTCTGCCAGGAACTCTTCGATTTCTGCCGGTGTGGGGGGCAGGCCGATCAGATCAAAATAAGCGCGACGGATATAGACGCGTTTACTGACCTCGTCATTGGGGCTCAGTCCTTTTTCCTGTTGCTGTGCAAGAATGAACTGGTCGATATTATTATGAGCCCACTCATTCTGTTTCACCTGGGGAATAGCAGGCTGATGCAGCGGCTGGAACGACCAGAATTTCCGGTCATCACTGCTGACTTGCATTGCTCCATCATCAGCGGCTCCCGATGTCGCCAGCGCTTTATCGAAGGGAGCCCCGAGATCAATCCATTTTGACAGAGTGGCAATTTCTTTCTCAGAGAGTTTCGGTTCTTTGAGAGGCATATAGGGTTCTTCACGGTGTTCGACCAGCGCCATCAGGTAGCTGTCTTTCGCCGTCTTGTCGATCATGCCACTTTCCAGCAGTTTTTTGCGATTTGAGAGATCGAAATCTCCCTTTATCGATTTGCCTCCATGACATTTCAGGCATTTGGCAACGAGCAGGGGACGGACTTCTTTTTTGAAGAGCTCCAGTCCCTGCTGCATCCGGCGGGCATGGTCGGCTGGCAGATCGGTTTTCTTTTCTGCTGCCGGGAGAGAGTCTGTGAAAACTATTCCCGGTATCATTGTGAGCGCGATTAGAAGATTTCGCATCAATGCCTCGTTGTTAGGAAGTTCCAGCTGGTGAGAATTCAGGGAGTGACCATCGGATATCACCATGTCACAACAATTGGTAAATGAAATCAATCAGGAATTCGGTTTTCCCGACTGGTATAACTGCAATATTTCTTCAGCAGGTAACGCGCGACCGAACAGAGCAAATTCGTCCAGACGCCCGTTTAGACTGCGGATGGAGTGGGCCCCCGTATGTTCCTGCGGTCGCCAGTTACCGATCTCAGCAGGGCCGATGACCAGGGGGACCGGGTTTTCGATTTTATGGTGGCTGACCGCGACGCCGTCCAGGTAGTGTACGACTTCCCGTTTCTGATGATCATATACGGTCACCAGAAAGATCCAGCGTCCCAGGTCGGTCGGCTGCAGCACCACGGGAGAAAAATAGTTCTTGCCGGGCCCCGTTTTGACACCCAGGATCATTTCGCCTTTGTCGCTGAGTTGCCAGTGCGGGTTGCCGGGATTGTATCCGTCAGTCAGCATTAACGAACTGAGCCAGCGATCAAAGCCTTCGATACGGACCCAGGCCATAAAGGTCAGCGACTGGTATTCTCCGGGAATATGAGTGCGTACCCGGTCGCTGGTTCGCTTGAATTCCAGGCTGCGTTTTTGTGGCCAGCGTCCCGAAGTCCACTGACAGCCGACGATGGCTCCGTTTGTAGACGATGAGGGCTTCTGCTGGCTCTTGTTATTGAGGGTGCGGAGCCAGTTAGATGATTCTTCAAAATCATAATATGCGATGATGGAAGGGTCGGCCTTCAGCATGGTATTCTGTTCCTGCCAGCGTTTGAACTGCTGTGCCTGCTGCTGTTCGACCAGTTGTGACAGCTCTTCTGAATCGATGAAAGGTAACATTGCTTTCTGAAGTCGATCAATTGTACCCCGCTGATTGAACTGTACTCCTTCCCCGGTGGTCAAACTCTGAATGTTCGCTTGTGTTGACTGGCTGTCCGGAGAATGCAGTTCTACTTTACCGTCGATGACCTGCACCTGTCCGCTGCCGGACTGATCCAGTGAGAGAGTAAACTCGGTTCCCAGATCAACGACGTTTAACCGGGATGTTTCCATCGTGAACCCGTGGGCCTGTTCGGGGACAGACGCGCGTACTTTTCCGTATTGGCAGAATGCTTTCAGCGGGGAGATCAGTTTTACCGCCGCCGGGCCTTCGATCAGAATTGAAGCACCGCTGATCAGTTCTACCTGGATGGTGCCCTGTTTCAGTTTCAGCCAGCCGGCAGAAAGCCCCGCACCAGCTTGCAGATTACGGCTGGTGTCCCACTCGACGCCGACGGCTTGGGTTAACAGAGCGATATGATCTGTTTGAGGCGTACTGATTTCATTGGATTGATTTTCCGGGGCAGTGTCCGCGATGGATGGCAGGTTGTCGGGTCTGGTGTTCCAGCCGGCATAATAAGCCAGCGAGAGCAGGAGTGTCGCCGCGATCAGTGAAGAACCCAGTATCAATAGAAAGCGGGTTGTGTTCAATGGGGAGGGAGGATTGTCCGTTGGGGGCTGAGGAATCCAGTCTTCCGATGCTGTTGTTTCGTTCGCCCAGGAAGCGAGTCCGTTATGCACGTGCATGTAGTCGATATAAAGTTGACGCTGTTCGGGATCCGCTGCAAGCAGTTGTTCCAACTGCTGCTGTTGCTCGTCGCTGATAGTGCCCTGCAGAAAAGCGTCGATCAGTCGTATCGTCTGGTTGTCAGGCGTTGTATTCTGGTTCATGATCCCATCTCCGCAGAGTGGAGTGTCTGTTGCATGCAGTCCATAAGCTTCAGACGCAGGCGAGAAAGTTTCTTATAGAGTGCCTCGCAGGAACGTCCTGTCTGTTCAGCCACTTCTTTGATGCTGTGGCTCCCTTGATAGCAGTCCTGGATGAGTTTCCGGCTCTCGACATCCAGCTTCTGAATACAGTTCTGCAATGCCCGTTGTCTGTGTTCGGCTTCCGGTAATGAAGTTGACTGTTGTGCTGCAATGAGTGACAGGATTTCATCCGAAAAATAATGTCGATCCCGGCTCTG